>DASRZD010000091.1:0-2722 GCA_035686805.1 Armatimonadota bacterium | reverse complement strand
TGCCGCCCTGCAGATCATTATCTACGCCGGCGCGATCATGGTCCTGTTCGTGTTCGTCGTCATGATGCTCAATATCCCGAACGAGGCCCAATGCGAGCGCACATGGCTCAGGAGCTTGATCTGGGTCCTGCCCGCTTTGCTCGTGCTCATCCTGCTGATCCAGTTCGTGATTGCGGTGGGAACTAAAGGCGCTCCCGCAGGGGCGATCATCGGCCCGAAAGCCGTCGGACGAAGCCTGTTCACCGAATACGTCATCGGCGTCGAGTTGGCGTCATTGCTTCTGCTGGCCGGTCTGATTGCTGCCTTCCATTTCGGGGTCCTCCCCGAGAGACTGGAGACGCCTAATGATTAGCGTGCCGACCAACCATGCGATCATACTGGCGGCGGTCATATTCCTGATCGGCGCGGTCGGAGTCACCGCCCGCCGCAACCTGATATTCGTGCTCATGTCCGTCGAGATAATGCTGAATGCCACGGCGGTCGCGTTCATCGCCGCCGCCTCGAAATGGCATCAGCCCGATGGACAAGTTTTCGTCATATTCATCCTTGTGACGGCCTCCGCCGAAGTCGCGGTCGGCCTGACCCTCTTCCTCCGAATCTATCACGGCTGGAAGAACCTGGACGCCGATGAGGTCAGCCTGATGAAAGGCTAGCATGGGGATTCTGCTCTGGCTGGTAGTCTTATTGCCGTTCGCGGGGGCATTGACCCTGATGCTCTTCGGCGCATCCATGCCAAAGAAGGCGGCAGGTGCGATCGGCTGCACGACCATCGGTCTCTCGTGGATTGCGGCGATGCTGGTCGCAGTCGGCTTCCGCCATGCCTTCGACACGACGCTCTATCCGTGGATCAAGATTGACGGCTTCCAAATCGGCATGGGCCTGCGCCTCGATGCCCTCTCGCTCGTCATGATGTCAATCGTCACCTTCGTCGGCTTCCTGATTCACCTCTACTCGTCCCAGTCCATGTACGAGGAGGATAGCCCGCCCCGATCCGTCGGGGGCTATCATCGGTTCTTCGCCTACATGAACCTCTTTGTCGGCTCGATGCTGGTGCTCGTCCTGGCGAACAACCTCCTCCCGCTCTACCTGGGTTGGGAAGGTGTCGGCCTGTGTTCCTACCTGCTCATTGGCTTCTGGTACAAAGATCGCGCGAACGGCCATGCGGCGCAGAAGGCGTTCATCGTCACGCGCATCGGTGACGCGGCGATGGCAGTCGGCTTGTTCGTGATCTTCTATCAGCTCGGAACGCTCAATATCCAGCGTATACTCGTGCTTGCGCCGATGAAATGGACTTCCGGCGACACGATCGTGACTGCGGTCGCGCTCCTCCTGCTGGGCGGGGCAATCGGCAAGTCGGCCCAGCTCCCGCTTCAGACCTGGCTTCCTGATGCCATGGCCGGCCCGACTCCCGTCAGCGCCCTGATTCATGCCGCAACGATGGTGACGGCGGGCGTCTACCTGATCGCTCGAACGCACGTGATCTTCTCACTTGCCCCTCAAGCGCAACTGATTGTTGCCATCATCGGTGCAGCGACCCTCGTCTACGCGGGCTTCAGCGCGCTCGTGCAAAGCGACATCAAGCGTGTACTCGCGTACTCGACCATCAGCCAGATCGGGTACATGTTCCTCGCGCTGGGGGTGGGCGCATGGACCGCCGCCATGTTCCATTTCGTGACACATGCGTTTTTCAAGGCGCTGCTCTTCCTGTCGGCGGGTATCATCAGCGACGCCCTCCATCACGAGCGCGATCTGTTCAAGATGGGTGGGCTGAAAAACCGCCTGCCGGTCGCATACTGGACCTTCCTGATCGGCGTAGCTTCCCTGTCCGCGCTGCCTCTGGTGACCGCCGGCTTCTACAGCAAGGACGCCATTCTCTTCGCAGTCTGGTCCTCCAGTCGCATTCTTTGGGTGGCGGGTATGATCGGCGTGCTAATCACCAGCGCCTATGCATTCCGCGCGTTCTTCCTGGCATTCTACGGCGACCTGAAAACCGAGGTCTCGAAGCTCCCCGGCGCGCTCATGAAGTTCGCGGTCGTCGTCCTGGCATTCTTCTCGATCAGCGCCGGGTTCGCGAAGAATCCGTTCGAGGGCCTGCTCTCCGGGGTCTTTCCTGAACTGCACTTGAGTGGCCATTCGGTCGAGATAACCCTGGCTGTCATTTCAAGCCTTTGGGCACTCTTTGGGGTCTACCTGGCCTGGATCTATTTCACCCAGCCCGAACTCTCGCGGGCGTTCGGGGAGTCACCGGTTGGCCGCAGACTGCATCATTTTCTGCTCACCGGCTGGGGGTTCGACTGGCTTTACGACCGACTGTTCGTGCGGCCGTTTAAGGCAATTGCATTCGGAAACGCTTCCGATTTCGTGGACAAGTTCTTCGTCGGCCTTGGAGAATTGGCCAGGTATGGCAATCTCGCCCTCTCAGCGACCCAAACCGGCAAACTAAGAAACTATGTGACAGGGTTGCTGATCGGCGCAATTGTCATTGCAGCAATTGTGATGCTAAAACTCTGACCGTTTTTCCGGTTACGCATTACGAATTACGCATTACGGATTGATATGATACTAACCTGGATAATAGTGATACCCGCCATCGGCGGAATCCTCGCCTGGATTCTGGCCCGATGGAGCACGTCCGCCGCTCGATGGATATCCCTGCTGGCGATGGCCGTCACCTTCGTCATGGCGGTCGTCCTCTGGATTCAGCACCCGGTCACCAGTTTCG
>DASRZD010000090.1:0-3278 GCA_035686805.1 Armatimonadota bacterium | reverse complement strand
CTGGAATCGCTGTCTACAACAGCAGGGCAGGGGCAGAGGACGCAGCGGCCACAGAGATCGCCTCGATTGATCTCGGAGATTGGCCGAAAGAAGAGGTCATCCCGATAGCATCCGTGATCTACCATCACGGCGCGGCGATGAGCAACGGAGTAGAGGCAGCCATTCAGTCCACTGTGGGCGGCGCAGATTTCATTGATTGGCGGTTCACGGCAATCTCAGGGTCATCTACAAGCGTTAACGATCATGGCGCTTTGAGTGGGTTGTCGGACGATGACCACGTTCAGTATCTTCTCGCATCCGACGCCACCGACAGGGCTACGTTTGCGACCAATTGGCTAGACCTGACGGATGCCGGCGACACGGCCCTGCACATCCATGATTCTCGGTACTACACAGAGACCGAGATCGACATAGACCTCGCCGCGTACCTGCCGCTGGCCGGTGGGAACATGACCGGCAACCTCTTTCTGGATAACGCTAGTCCAGCATTGCAATTACGCCCGTCTGGTTCGGTAACCGGGTATGGTCACCTTCTTAGCGGAGCCACTGAAACTCAGCTTCGGCAATGGTCAACTACGAGTGCTGACATCCATCTTTCCCCGATGGGGAATGGTGTTGGTTTCTACTCAAATGTAATGCTGTTCCGCTATTCAAACTCACAGTATTCTCAGTTTTTGATGCATTTGGGCGACGGGACCGGAACCGTTCAGCACACTTTCAGGGGTGACAGCGGGGATATTTCCCTTTGCCAGCAGGGCGGAAATCTTACAGTTGAAGAGGGGAATCTTTACCTCGACAAGACGGTAGACCCGACGCTCTTCCTGCGTGAAGGCGGCTCCGCGAATGATTATGGGGCGATCATTGCTCCTGACGCAGCACAGATCCAAGTGAGGCACTACAGGGCAAGCGGAGATTCGTTCATCGCCTTTGACCCCATGCCGTTGAGCGGCACCGATGACGCAGAATTTAGGATGTTCCGGTCAACAAACACTACAGGAAACGTAAGATTTCAAATGTTTGTCGGCGATGGGACTTCCTCGGTCCAGCATCTCATAAGGGGAGACGACGGCGTGGTAACGCTCTGCCAGCAAGCCGGGGGGCTGGTCGTCAGTAACGGCTATGTCCAGCTTCCCTACCTCGGGTCTGCCCCCGGAAGCCCCGTAAACGGAATGATCTGGATGGAGAGCGACGGATTGCACATATACTACGCGGGAGCCGAGAAGCTCGTCGCAGGGGTCTAGGAGGCCAAAATGACACTCGCAGAGCGGTTACAGCAACTTGAGGCGCAGTCGGAACAGGCGGTCAATTACGCTCGGTATCTTGATGCTGAGAAGGAAAAGACCGTCGCACAATTGAACGCGATGGCGGGCGGGATCCAGGTCGTGAAGGATCTCATCGCGGAGCAACGCGAGGAAGTAGAGCCGGAGGAGCTCGCAGAGGACGAGCCCATCGGGGAGGAGACGGATGTCGAGGAACAAGTACCAACCGATTGATTTCGTTGGGCTCACAAAGGTTCTGAGAGCTCACGCAACCCAGATCTCACCTCCTGGGATGTATGAGCTGAAGAATGTCTACATCTCGAGGAGCGACAACTCGGCCACCTTGAGGCCAAACTTTCTCCGCGAAGAGACAGGCATGGTTTCGGTCTCCGGGGATCTTCAGGAGTCGGACACTGGCGAATTTCTGACCGGCATCTACCAGCCGGCGGCATCCGGGGTCTCAGGGAAGCTCTATTTTTCGAACCAGATGCCATTCAGCTTCCACAACAACGCAAGGACCGACCTCCCGCACATCTACAGTTCAGGCACGATCACCACCAGTGGCACAAACGGGATTGTGCTTGGGACCGCCACAGGCTGGCTGAAATACATCTGGGCAGGGTGTTTTCTGCGCCTTGATGGAGGAACTGACCTCTACCGGATTACTGATGTGAAGTCCGACATCTACATCCTCACAGATCCAAATATGCCAGCGGTCACTGATAGTGAGTACGAGATCGTCAGGACTCACCCAGAGCCAAACGGTGAATGGCCGATGCAGTTCGACAAGCTCGGGAATCTGATGGTCTACAACCCGTCGAACCCGCAGCTCCCGATCAATACCAAATACGTCAGCGGTCCCTTCTATTCCGACGTGGGGCGAGCAGACGTTTTTGGGTTGTGGCAGGAGGACTCACCTGACATTTCTGTGCCGTCTGGGGACTACCTACAGATTTCCTCGATGCCGCGTTGGTATCCAAGCTACTACGGCTACATGGGAACGATTGATCCCCTTCTCGTTGGTGGAGAATTTGGGCTCATCGTCTCGAATGATCAGTGGGTGGGGGACTACAACTCCGACCTCGATTCGTGGGCCGCCATCTTGGCAAAATACTACTATTGGGACAGAGGAGCCCTCTACAGCGACGTTACCGGCCGCATGGTCTTCCCTGAAGGGAACACCTACCCGACAGTCGACGACTTCTGGATCAACCCCTATGGGAGCGATTCACCAATAACCTCGATTAACTGGGCCTCATCTATCAGTGGCTATCTAACCCTCAAAAATGGTGATTATGTAGGCTTCGAGAACACAGACCAAGATATGCTCGCACAATCGCCCGAGCAGCTTCGGGACGACGGCCCGTGGATTCTTGCCACAATCTACCCTGCCGCCAACGTAATCGACTCGCCGTGCCACGGCTCCTATCAGAGTTTGGGCGGCGATGTCTTCATTTTCGGCGGCAATGGGCAGATTACGACCTTCCCAGCCACCGTTCACGCGACTGGCGTTACCTCTGACATTTACGCTGCGATCGGCGTCGAGGTTGACGGCGGAGGCGGCGTCGCCGGACAGACGAATGTGTTTGTCGGTGGGATCGACAGCGGCAGCGCGACCATCATCACGATCGACTATTTAGGTAACGTGGCGCGGCAGACGAGCGGGGTCACAGAGGAGCTGTACGACATCACCTATATGCTGGCGGTGGAGGCATCTCCTCCAGGCATCGGTCGGCTCGTGGCAGTTGGCGCGGCAGGGACGATCATTCACTCCGACGACGAGGGTGTGACTTGGGTCGCGGCGTCGTCAATACCAACCGATGCTACCGGAAATCTGAGAGCTGTCATGGCCGACCCACAGGGCCGGTGTGTCATGGCTGTTGGTGACACAGGGGAAGTCCTCACTAGCCAAGACGGCGACACGTGGGAAGAACTCATCGTCACATCGAAAAATCTTATAGACCTGGCCTTCGACAGACATCGTGGCGAATTCCTTCTACTGGCCGAGGGTGGCGATGA
>DASRZD010000089.1:0-11094 GCA_035686805.1 Armatimonadota bacterium | reverse complement strand
ACCCATGAATGAACTGTAGAAGCTGATGCCGATGATTTGGGTGATCGTATAACCGCTCGCAGTAGCGATGAAAGTCACACCGCCGGTCGGGGTGATCTCCGTGAGCGCGCCTCCTTGTGGGCCGATGAAAAGCTTATAAGTCTTGTTGTCCAGATTGGCTTCGACTCTGACGGAATACCAGGTATTCGGCGTGTAAGTACGTCGAAGCGGAGTGACCGTATAGACGGACGTCGTGCTCTGATAGGAAAGGTTGCCGGGATCTGCTCCTGGCGCATAGTCATTGTTCCCTTCGAATAGCAGGGCGGACACCCAATGACCCCCCGAGGTTACCGCATCTTCAGACCAGAGCCTGGTACCGAATGCCGCCGATACTTGCCCCAGCTTCACGTCGAACTGCGCGATTACCCGCCCGCTCGTGACGGCGCTGAACTTCCTATACATCGTGTTGTTCTGCGTGTTGCCGTCAGTGTTGTTATCGTGAAACTGGACCCACCTATTACCCGAGCCGCCGTCCACCACAGTCATGCTGGTTTCAGCGATTGTTTGAGCTCTAGACCAGCCGGTCGGCATGGTCCCAACTGTGTCGGAGTCAAAGTTGTCCACGAGCAGGGAAGTTGCGGCGCATGCGGGCAGCGACAACACCATCAAGGCAAGAATGAGATGAACCAGGCGCATAATACCACCAAAATCCATTATAGGGTCACCTTGGCAGCCGGTCAATACCAGTTTTTCGCTCTTGCCCCAATTCGGGGGCTATGTTAAAATCAGACCACCATGAGGCGACCGCTCTTGCTGCTTCTCGTCTTGTTCTTATCTCAGGTCCATGCACCTGCCGACCTGCTCTCCGAGTTCCAGAACCCGCCGAGGGAATACAGCCCGGTGCCGATCTGGTGGTGGAGCGGCGAGAAGATCGAGAAGGACCGCCTCGCATGGCAGATGGAGCGCATGGTCGAAGGGCATGTCTACAATGCTATAGTCCTCAATCTCAATCCTTCCTCCGATCAGCCAACCTACTTCTCGCCCGAATGGTGGGACCTCATGGATTTCACCCTTGCGAAGGCTGAGAAGCTGGGGATGAGGATATGGTTCTACGATCAGATCGGGTTCGCTCGGTCGGGAATATGCGACCAGATTATGGCCGCCAATCCCTCATTCCGGGCCGAGACCCTGGGATGCAGGAAGGCGGATGCATCAGGGGGAACGGCGGTCGAACTCCACGTTCCGGAGGGTGCGAGGCTGATCTCGGCGGTTGCAGTGCAAGACGAGAAGGCCGTTGATCTTACTGACCAGATTCGGGCCAATGTGTTAACCTGGACCCCGCCTCCCGGGCAGTGGCAGGTGATGCTCTTCTACGCCCAACCGGCTGAATTCGACTTCTCAAACCCCCAGGCCTCGGCGGAACTGATGAATCGCATCTATGGAGAATACGAGCGCCGGTTTGGAAAGTACCTGGGCAACGTTATCCCCGGCAGCTTCCAGGACGAGCTTCCGGCAATGCCGCGGTGGTCGAAGGGGTTTCTCGAGGAGTTCAAGAAGCGCAAGGGCTATGACCTCACACCATATCTTCCGGCGCTTTTCTACGACTTCGGCCCCGAAACTGCGAAGTACCGGCTGGACTATCGTGACGTCATGGCCGGCATGTGCGAGGAGGCTTTCTTCAAGCCCTGCTTCGAGTGGCATGCGAGACACGGCATGATCTGCGGCATGGATCAGAGTGTGCGAAAAGCCGACCCCATCCAGGCGCAGAAAGCTTATACCGACTACTTCCGAACCATGCGCTGGTATGGCGCTCCGGGGCAGGATCAGAATGGCGATCCGAAGATTCGGGCGTCCATCGCCCACCTGTATGGCAGGCCAAGGGTCTGGCAGGAAGGATTCCACAGCACGGGATGGGGTCAGACTCTCGAGGAGTTGACAGGCCTGGTGGATGCATTCTATCTGCGAGGGGCGAATCTTTATAATCCTCACGCCTGGTACTACACGACTGCCGGCAGTTGGTGGGAGTTCGCGCCGCCCTGTACCTCGTTCAGGCAGCCCTACTGGATGCATTACTCGCACTTCGCCGACTATGTTGCCAGAATGAGCTTCCTCCTAAGCCAGGGGTCCCATGTGTGCGATATCGCCGTGCTCTATCCCTCCGCGACCATTCAGGCGGACATGACCATAGATGGGAAGGTCTCGCCCGCTGCCAGGAAGACCGACTCAGTGTTCTGGAGCACCTTGAACGCCCTTGATAAGGACGACCGGGATTACGACTGGATTGATGAATCGAGCGTGGAGAATGCCGTCGTGAAGGATGGCCGTCTTTGCGCAGGCTCGGAACAGTATCGGGTGCTGATACTGACCGCTGAGAGTAGCCCGAAGACCGCCGAGAAGATTTGCGAGTTTGAGAGATCGGGCGGGACCGTGATCAACGCTGCGCCCGAAGCCCTGCCGGAATCTCTGGCACCTGTATTGGCGCGAGATTGGTCGCCAAACGTTCGATGCCTTCACAGGTACGCTGATGGACTGCATGTCTACTTCACTCTTAGGAGCACTGAGGAAGAGGTCGAATTCCGAGCAAAAGGCAAGCCCGAAATTTGGGATCCGTATACTGGGAAAGTGCATCCTTTAGCCGAGTATTCCATAACCGATTCAGGGACAAAAATGCGCCTGGACTTCGACCTCTCGCCCGCATTCTTCATTATCATCCGGCCGTCGGACACTCCCGAGGCGAAGTCGGAGCATCCGAGTCCCGCGATATCAACCATCCCCATCGAAGGCGAGTGGGACTTCAAACTGAAACCGACCATGGACAATTGGTGGGGTGATTTCAGATACCCCGCATCCAGTGAGCCAATACCCATCGAGGTTCGGGAGTTTCGGTATGCGCAAGGCGAATCAGATGAGGGATGGAACGCGCCTGAGTTCGATGACTCGAAGTGGGAGCGGGCGGTCTATACCTATGGCCCATATTGGCTCGCATCGGACTGGATCAAAGACGCTGACCAACCAGCGTCTTTGCAGCCGGTGACTTTTTCCGAGCGCTTGGGAATAGATCATGACCCGGTCTTTGGCGGAGTGCGCTTCATCGCCGATGGGCCGATCACCTTCCAGAATGGGCAATCCAACCTCAAGAAGACGCGAAGCGGGAATATGTACGGGCCGAAGGGCCGAGTTCCCGCCGAGTTCGTTGACCTTGGGACAGGCCCTGAGGGAACCGTCCGCTACCTGTCAACCTTCGCCGGCTCGCCGAAGCCTCAGAAGGCTCGTGTGCGCATTGACTGCCTGTCCAAAACTCAGGTCTGGGTCAACGACCAACTTGCCAATGAGACAGCTGATCTCAAACGGGGCTGGAACAAGGTGCTCATCAAGGTTTGGCGGGGAAGTCAGCCGACTCGTGTCTCCTTCGCCCTGACCGGGTTGCAGAGCGAAGGCTCGGTGGCGAAATGGATCTGGGACAAGGAGCCGAACGCTCGTGAGGTGGTGTTCCGCAAGATCGTCAACCTCTCGGAATCCGGCAGTGCCCATGTTAACATTGCCTGCGACAATGGCTACGAGCTGTCGGCCAATGGAGTGCTGATCGGCAAGAACCCAGATTGCGGCATGACGAATCGGCGGTCGGGTGACAGCCGTTCGTTTGCCCTAACCAAGGGACCAAACACCATCGAGATCAAGGGCACGAACTCCGCCGGGAGGGGTGGGTTGATTCTCTGGGGTGAGGTCATTCTCAAATCGGGCAAGAAGCGTCCGATCGTCTCCGACGAGAGTTGGCAGATCGTCGGCTCGAAAGAAGCTCCGGTCAGCTATGGCACTATATACTCGTCGCCCTGGAATCCGATTCGCTGGGGGGTTGCCGATCAGGGCGCGCCTCGGATGCCGACCGACGACCTGCCGGGCATAGTGTATGATCCGTATCCTGATAAGGTGTCATATGCCTGGTACAGGTTCGATCTCCCGCCGGGCACTCGGGCGATGAAGCTGTCGTTGGCAGTTCCATGCGAGATTTGGGTCAATGGTGTAAGAGAGCGGATGGGCAAGGATGGCAGAGTGATCCTGGACAAGCCCGCTCTCAATGGCGGGATATGTGCCGTCAAGGTCAGGGAGCGACCAGGATTCCGGGCAGGGGCCGTTTTCAATGATCCGGTTCAGTTCGAGTGTGGGCCGGGCAGGATAAGTCTTGGCTCGTGGCATGAGAAAGGGCTGCAAACCTATTCTGGGATAGGGGTGTACAGCAGAACGCTCGATCTGCCGGCAGACGTTATCGGCAAGCCTCTTACGCTCGATCTTGGAGAAGTGCGAGGTACCGCGGAGGTCATGATCAACGGAAAGTCGGCCGGAGTCCGAATCTGGAGGCCCTACCGGTTCGACATAGGCGATCTCATCCGGGCGGGCGATAACCGGCTGGTCATAACCGTGGCAAACACCCTCGGCCCTCACTACAGCGTGGGCATCCCGACCCCGTACGTCTTCCCCGGCCAAGAAGTCTCCGGCATCCTCGGCCCGGTGAGCCTGCGCTACTAAGGAGTCTCTGCCTCGATGGTCCACCACACGGCGATGGGGATTCGGCGGCCCTGAGATCTCGTGTGAGAGAGCGATTCCAGATAGTTGTGCATCTTTATGGGGTCAACCGACTCGATGCGCCGCGCCTCTTCGAAATCACCGTTCAGATAATGCCATCTGGCAAGAGCTTGTGGACTATCGGGCCTATCGCCGGCAGGTCTCATGGCATCGAACGCTTCCTTGGCATCTGCCCGCCCCAATCGCTCCCTTGCCTTCCCGACGCAGTATGCCTGCTCGGTTTCAGGTACTGGAGTGTCCTCGGCAGCCTTCGTCCAGGCTTCCCTTGCCTCATCAGGTCGGCCAAGCTTCTCCAACGCCAGGCCAAGCAAATAGAACGCCTGGGCGTCGCTGGAGTCATGGAATCGGCTCGCACCGAGGTTCGCCGGATACTCCGTGGCCCGTCGGAAGTCCGCCGCCGACTCCTCATAGCGGCCCTCGTGAAAGAGCCTTGTCCCTCGCATGAGGAGCGCTCGCACGTACAGAATCCTCGTCTGATAGGCAAGTTCGGCCACAAAGAACTGCTTGGTGGTCAGCAGTTCGACCGCCTCATCCAGCCGCCCGACCTCAAGGAACACGCGGATCGCCCGCTCGAGGCACTGACTATCATCGGGTGTATATTCGAGTATCCGTTCCGCGATGCCTGGCCTGTCCTCGTAGGCTTCCGCGCGCTCGGCCAGGATATCAAGGTCCCGCAAGGTATCGGCATCGGTCGGGCAAACATCACTGGCTTCCTTCATAAACCGGTAAGCCGTGGAAGCATACTCCCAATGCGCGAGGGCCAGGTTTCGGTAAGGGATATGGTCCCGAATCCCCGCCTTACGGGCCTTCTGCCATCGCTCGATCGCCCCATCCGCTTGACCTCGGGCATACAAGAGATTCCCAAGGTGGACCTGCGATTGGGGATCGGTCCGCTTCTCCAGCAGCTTCAGGAGGGCATCACCGTGAGCGAAGCATTGAACAATGCCGGGCGCATCCGCTCGACACTCGGGAGTTGGGCAGCCAAGCTCCTGCGCCAGGGCATCGAAGAGGGGGTCTCTCGGAGGCTTGGCCTCACGCCATGCCTCGATGATCTTCCTGGCATCCTCGATCTCCCCAAGCTCCCAATGCCTGGCAGCCTCGTTCATGTCCTCCTGAAAACCCTCGATGCAAAGCGGGGGATAGGGCAGTGCCTCAGGTGTTCCGAAAGTGGGCGAGGTTGCTCTCGCCCGAGGAATGATGTCCTGAGTCTTCTCATGAGTCACCGGATCGTAGATCAGAATGAGCCCGTCACCGTCGAATATCCTGACCGTCAGATTGTCCGTGGGCGCTTCGAACCAGTAGACCTCCCCCGGCTCGAATGATTGATCTATCGTCCGTCCGTCGGAAAACACAATCCTGCCTTCGACTGAAGTCGTCAACTGGATTGCCACCCTGCCATCGAGGACATTGATCACCCCCGCCTTGTGTGCCTTCACAAAGCCCTCGGTCTTGGCTACGGGAATCCAGAACTCGGTGAACTCTACCAGTTCATTCGGCTCGAGAATGTCGAAGTCACCTTGTGTCGCGAAGCGCCCTGCCTGAATCTCCAGGTAATCGCCGGCATTCTTGGTCAGCATCTGCTGCCAAAGCCTGCCCATCTCGTCCTGTCCCCAGAAGAACATCTTCCGCCCGGGAAGCTCCTCCTGACTTGCCCAGTGAGCGACCCCGCAGCCTCGGTCATGGTGGTAGACACCGAAGAACTCGTCATACGTCTCGGCGGCGAATACGTCACAGCTCGACCGATGGTTCGTCACCCGGCTCAGGTCCACGCCCTCGTGGATCGGCCAGTTGACCGTCTCGCCGCCCTGATAGCCCCGCCTCATGGGGTAAATCATCCGCGTCTCGGGGGTCTCCTGGACGGCGGCATTCGTCCACCAGTAATGCCGATGAGGTTCGGACGTACCGTTATGCAGCCTGACGTGCTGGGAAAACCGGTATTCCCCCGGCACGAGCGTCACTTCCACCGTGAAGCTCATGCCGGTCATCTGCTCGGTGAGGCCAAAGATCATCGAAGCCGAGCCGTCGAAGTTGGCCCTCGTCATGTGAGGGATTCGCGAATGAGTATAGACCGCATGGCCGATCGGGAAGTTGAACTCGACGCCGCCCGAGATCCATGCACCCCGAATGGCGATCAGCGCCGGCTTGATGCAGTCGTTCCGATAGAAGACCTCTCGCTCGAGGAGTTTGTCATACGCCGAAAAGAGCCGGCAGCCGAAGTCCGGGAGGAAAGTCAGTCGCAAGTACTCGTTCTCGAGTATGACCGCCTCATGCCGCCGGATCGATCTCTTCCCGGTGAGGCGGTTTTGCAGTCGGTATGGATAGGGGCGTGCGCCGAGCCTCTCGGTGAACAGAGGATTGGGATTCTCAGGCCCGACTTCGTAGGTCGGCAGCTCGACATACTCTCCGCGAATCTCGACGGCCAATTGCATACTCACTGTTTCCGCTCGAAGGACATTCGTTCCTCCACAGCCAACATAGGCATATGCGCGTGTGTTGCGTTTTAGTGCTATTGTTGTTGGCGGCGACGGCCTATGGCGGCATGAACGTGCTGGGGACATCCTGCCACATTGACGTTCAGCACCCCGAGTTCGACGCCTTTTGGAGCGACAGCAGTCAGCTCGATTGGGGCGCGAAGCCCATCCAGCGACCGCCCGGTTGCTCGATTCACGTCTTCATCCGCAATGACGGCGCTCAGGCGCTCGAGATCAAGGACGTCACCCTGGAAGGCATCAGCCTCAAGAAGGCAATCGCATTCTCCCAAGACAGGAAGTTCCGGAAGCTGATCTTCCCGGCGAGCATCTACTTCTCAAGCCTGCCCAAGGATTCCCTGATCGCCGCCGGTGAGCCGGTCTGGTGGCGAGTCGAGCCGAACCCGATTCCTCAAAATGGCGTCTCCGAGGTCACGATCCGCCTCCGACGAGCGCCAATCGGAAAGACGCTTACCATCGGTCTGGATGCACTCAAGGTATCAGTTCCCGTGAAGGCGGATCAGCCCAGGGTCGAGAGCATTTCCTTCGGCCCGAACCTGGATCAAGTATACCTGTACTTCAGCAAAGCCCCCTCCAAGGTGCTGATGGATGGCCGTGCGATCAAGTTTACCGCTAAAAGTTATCCAAACATGGACATCACGCCGGTCGTATGCAAGCTAAACACTGCATTGGCGAGTGCATCATTCCACGTCTTCCAGGGCGTTTATGCCGGCGGAACAACGGCCTCTGCCGGGATTCGCGCCTGGTCGGGCGAAATGTGCTTCGGCATCTGGGGCTCGAAGCCCGGTAATGAAGGCGATAATGCGCTCGCCCGCAGTTATGTCAATGAGATCGCCGATCACAACATCAACACTCAAATGGAGATGGTCGCGTCAAAGGCAGTGAGCAGTTTCATGCAAAGCGATGAAGGGCTCAAGATGCTTGATTCCCTCGGCATCCGGCGGATGGTCAGCGATCCTGGGAAGGGGAAGGTCAAAGCACCCTATGCCTATTTCCTCCTCGATGAGCCTGATGCCGCCGACTTCCGAGTCCCGGTCGCCGAGCCCGGCAAGCAAGTCGGATGCCTGGCTCAGGGACTCGTTCAAAGGAGCGCCGAGATCAGGAAGGCCGATCCGCTGACGCCCCAATTCCTCAATCTGGACATGACCTTCAAGCCCGACAACTGGTACACCTACGGCCAACTGCCTGATATCTTCGCTGCCGATCCATACTACCAGGAGCGGCTTTGTCAGAGTTACTGGCATCGGCCCGGGCGATTATCCCTGTATACCAAGGCGACTTACATCTATGCGGTTGGAACCGTCTCCAGGGAAGCCTCCTCGCCGAAGCCCATGCACCTGCTTCTGAACTCGGTTCGGCATACCGAGCCCGACCGGGTATTCCGGTTCGCTACCCCCGAGGAGAAGAGGATCGAGACCTACTACGCCCTCGCCTCGGGCATCAAAGGGCTGTCGTATTGGTGGTATACTCCCGCCGGCCAATGCTATGGATGCGGAGGGCCTGAGCCTGAGGCAGTCGCACTCTGGCGAGAGATCGGACTTCTGGGCGCTGAACTTCGGACCATCGGGCCTCTCGTCACTCGGAGTTGTCCGGCCTCATTGCCGATCAAGGCTTCGCCCTTGCTTTGGGCAAGGTCCCTCCTCGCGGGCCAGGACTCCCTCATCCTCCTGTGCGTGAATGACAACTATGCGAACGACCGGCTCGGGACCGTCATCCATCCCCTGGAGAATGCGTCCGCGGAGATCGAGTTACCCTCATGGCTGAATGACAGTCAGGCTTTCGAGGTCAACTTCAAGGGCACGCAAGACATCCAATTCAGCCGAACCGGCTCCAAGGCGAAGATCGAGCTGGGGCATGTGGACGTGACGCGGCTGATCGTTATCACGTCCGATCCAGGCCTCAGGGCCTCCCTTCAGAAGTACTATGATTCCCACCTGGCGGCGAATGTCGCCAAGCTTACGGCAGCACCTGCTCCTTGAACTTCGGCAAAATCGGATCGTTGGTCGAAACCATCATCTGCAGCAGCTCGCTCCGCATCTTCTCGATCTCCGGCTTGTACTTCTCGTCGGCCGCCAGATTATGCAGTTCGATCGGGTCGGCTTCCATGTCATACAGTTCCTCTCTCGTGCGATAGAGGAAGAACTTGACTTGCTCGGCGATCTTGCCGTCCTTCTCGCCTGCTGCCTTCATGGCTTTGAAGGTTAGGCCGCTCTGAGGCTCATTCTTGAAGACCGTCTTTCCATCGGGCCAGGCATTGTAAATATAGCTGTACTTCCCAGTCCGGACGCACCGCATGGGATACTCATTCTTCGCCGAGGTCTCGCTTATGAAAGTGAATACCTTGTCTCGACCGCCCTGACTCCCGCCCTCCAATAACGGCAGGAACGAGCGGCCGTCCATCCCTTTGACCTGCTCCACCCCGCACGCATCCAAGATCGTCGGCATGAAATCTATCCCCGAGACAAGGTCATGGTGGTTCAGTGCCTCAGGCTTAACTCTCCCCGGCCATCGGACGATGAGCGGAGTGCTGGTGCTGCACATATAGCAGTTCGTCTTGGCATAAGGCATCGAGATGCCGTTGTCGCTGATGAACATTACCAGCGTATTCCCCTCCATGCCCGATTCCTTGAGCGACCTGAGAAGCTGTCCAACAGCCTCATCGCATCGGTGGACGCTCGTGAAGTACTGCGCCATCTCGGTTCGGATATCGGCGATCCCATCAGGCAGGAAGGGCGGCACGGTTATCTCGTCGGCCTTGTAGGTCCGGCTGACCTCCGGGAAGTCCTTATTCCTGTTTGCCTTCTCGCCGGCACTGCCGGGAAACGGCCGATGGGGGTCCTGGGAGTTCGCCATCATGAAAAACGGCTTGCCCTCCGACTTCACCTTCTCGAAGAATTCCTTCGAGTACTTGTAGAATAGTTTGGGGTCTCGCCCCTGGCGCAGTTCCTTCGCATCAGCGATCCAATCCCAGCAAAACTTCGGCTGAGGCGTAAGATGGCCGACCTTCGCCATGATGCCGTTCATGTACCCGGCTGCATGCAGGCTTTCCTCCAGGGTCGGGGTATCAGCGTTGATCGGCTCGAAGCCCATTGCGCCGTTTCGATGAGGATATCTCCCGGTCATGAGCACCGAGCGGCAAGGTTGGCAGATGGCCGAAGTCACGTGCGCCTGCTCGAACCTCATGCCCTCGGATGCCAGCTTATCAATGTTCGGGGTGATATCCGGCACTTTGCAGCCGGTGACTCCCAGCGAACCATAATCCATGTCATCCACGGTGATGAAAAGGACATTGGGCTTCTGCTTCTCAGCAAAAACCCGTGGCGATAGGGCGAGCGCTCCCATGCCTGCCATAAAGCCTCTGCGCGTACACTTGCTATCCATGATTCCGCCTGCCTGAATGAAGTATTTGGATAAGTATGGCAGGTTCGGGACCATGCGTCAATGTGTCGGTGATCCGAGGGAGGTTCGAATACTGGATTCGGCGAAAGTAAGGCGTGTTATGCCTGAATCTGATAGTCCCTCGATAAAGGTGGCTTTGCACGTCCACACGCTCTACTCCGCCTGCGCCGAGACGAGGCTGAAGGACATCGCAGGGTATTGCCGGGAGCATGGGATTGACGTCCTCGGGGTCACGGATCACGATACCATTGCCGGGGCGCTCGCGCTAAAGGCGCTGGCTCCCGATCTGCGCCTCATCATTGGCGAGGAGATCCGCACCCGAAACGGGGAGATCGTCGGTCTGTTTCTCAATAAAGAGATCGAACACGGCCTGAGCCCCATCGAGACCTGCGAGTGCATCAAGGCTCAGGGCGGCCTCATCTACATCCCTCATCCCTTCGACCCGTTCAAGTTCCACCGTCTGAGGAGGCACGCCCTCATGGAGGTGCTTCCAATGGTTGACATCATCGAGGTGTTCAATGGAAAGGCGAATCTGCCGATCTTCAATGCTTTTGCGGCCGCGTTTGCCAGGCGTCGTGGAAAAGTCGGTGCTGCCGGCAGCGATGCGCATTATCTGGATGCGATCGGGCTCTGCTCGAACGAGATG
>DASRZD010000088.1:0-2276 GCA_035686805.1 Armatimonadota bacterium | reverse complement strand
TGATACACCGCCACGGCCTTCGTGCCGATCTTCCGGACGTGGTCTTTCTCCACCGCCCAGAGCACCGGCATCTTGATCTCCTTCCCGGTGATCTGAACCATGCCATCGTGATACAGGGCCATCTGCATCGGGTAGCCGTATTTTGCCGAGGCGGACCCAAAGCGCCGGATGCTGGCCGGGAACGCGGTGGTCTTGAGGTCGATGATCTGGCCGACGGACTCAACCCACTCGTCGATCCGCGCCTTCATCCTCAGTCCAGTCTGCTCGTCGTTCCAGACGATGGACACTTCGGGTTTGCCGTGTTCAAGCATCAGGCGAGTGTTCGGCTTCTCACGGAGCGCGTCGCCAATCGCCATCGACAGATCGTAGTCGTCCTGGGATAGTATCGTTTTCCCGGTGGCGGCCAGTTCCTCCATGATCGCCTTGCAGATGTTGGCGTTCCCGCTCCACGGCTTCTCCTCGCCCTTGTCGTTGACGTAGGTAGTCGGCTTGACGGCGTACCTGTCATCGAACGCCCCCGGCTCCAGGACGGCGGTGTGGGCGGCGTGGCCTACCCGGTAGTGCTCCAGGTCCATCGTCTCCTCGGGGTGGTCAACGGCCCAGCGGTAATGCGCCGGGGTGAGTTCGTCGAGGATGAACAGGTTGGACTTTCGGTGGCAGGGCCAGGAGTTGTATTCCTCGTAGGTGACGCCCTCGTAGATACCGACATCAGGCATTTCAGTCGTCGTCACGGGCCACCTCCTTTATCGCATCAAGAATCAGATCCTCCTCCATCAGCATGGCGTCGCAGAAGTCCTCCAGCGAGATCAGCGCCCACTCGGAATCATACAGCCGGTGATGTGCCGCCCCCAGGATGCCCCATGCCGTCCGGGCCGTCCAGTCGTCGTCCCGTATCCTGATATGGTCGAGCGCCTTTATCAGGATGTTGATGTCTATCATTTGTTGGGCCATGTTCCCCTCCTGTGTTGGTTAGTACCAAGACCTATGTTTTTCGTGGACCGATTCCATTCCATCGTAATTATCTATTTCGAACTCCATGCCATCTGGGATGTCAATGATTCTTAATTGAGCCATGCTCCCGCTTGCCTGCTTCACGCCGATCTTTTCTATGGCGGCAATAAGTTTAGGATGGCTCCTGTATGCGTTATAGTCATCACTGGTTATGTCAAAATCTTCATTCCGGAGATATCCATACCCATCCCACGGAATACCGAGTTCGGCGAATGCGGCTTTGCTCAATCCAAATCCACCGAAGTCTACATTTATAGCTATCTTCATGTCACCTCCTGTGTTGGTTAAAGTTCTTCCTCATAAAACCGTTTCACGTCCATCCCCAGCGCCTCGGCGATCCGGCTCAGGGTCTTGGTCTGGGGGTTGTCCGTCGTCAGTATCGCGCTGATCCTCGCCATCGAACACGGCTCCCCGGTGACCTCCTCCATCCTCTGGCGGAGATCGTCGAGCGACCATCCCCGGTGGGCGAGTTCGTACTTTATCCGCCGCTCGATTGGCGGCAGCTTGTATCGGTTTGCTTTCATTGCACCTCCCGTTATTAAAAGTTAATCCATTGTTAAAATAATTATAAGATACTTATTGACTTTTAGCAAGCACTATTTTTGACTCCGATCGCCTCCTCCAGTGTCGGCCGTCTTCCGTTGACGGTGAAGCTCGGGTCTGACTTCGGCGGCTCCAGAATCCCGTGGCAGACTATGCAGCGGTCGGCGATGTGATGACCGGCATTGTTCCATTCCCGCTCGACTGCTTCGATCTCCCGGCCATGCCAGGAACAGTATGCTGTCCTCTCTGCTATTCTGGTTATCATTGCTTCCCTCCTTCGGTTATCACGATTGCCCTGATTATCTCCTCTGCGACCTGACTCACGATTGAGTTTCCAAGCGCCTTTAGTCTTGCGACCCGATGTCCCGCGACCGTGAGTTTAAGTCCGTCCAGTTCGACGGGTAGCCCATCATCCACTCGACCAGAGCAGGTTCTAAGCGCAACTTCGAGCCAGGGGATGTCCCACGCTTCACTTCCTCCGCCAGTATCTTCCCACCTGTTCCCGGCTTGCGACTCCCCGGATTCCCCGCTCTGGGAGTCGGCAGCATCTTGATCGTCTGGTCTATCCCGCCCTGCTTGCTCCCCGGCCCCCGGCTCTTGTGGTCGCAGCTTGTCGGGGTCGGGAGTAGTGCCTTGCCCACTACTGTCTCCGGGTTGGGGAACCTCTTTGGATCGTGTGCTGACTCCGCAGTTACTGTCGCTCCCATTGCCGTGCATACTCT
>DASRZD010000087.1:0-5618 GCA_035686805.1 Armatimonadota bacterium | reverse complement strand
GCGGGCAGTGTAAATCATCCCCCAGTCCCAGGCAGGTTTAGCTCCGAGGGCGATGAACGGCTTGCGCTCGGGGGTGCGAGTCCACTGGATCAAGTTCCAGCTCCAGGTGAGTTGGACGTCCACCGTGCATGGACTGCCTTTCTGGGCCTCATACATCTTGTTCGGGCTGTCATAGACTCCATACTTCATCCACCGGGCGTGATAGATCCACGGCAGGCCGATGTACATGCCCTGATACGGAAACACCGGCATTCCGTAGAACTGGGATGCATCCGGATCCAGGTCATCAGCGCCTACAACCGGCCCTTCGACCGGCTTAGTCCACTCCAAGCCATCCTTCGAGATGGCGATTCCCACCGCCCGATGCCGGCGGTTGGCGGTCTTGTAGGTGCAGACGTAACGCTCCCGATAAGGATCATAGAAGAAGTTGACGACATCCGAGGTCTGGAAGAGCTTGGCCTTGGCCTCCTCCCAGCGCAGGCCATCCTTCGAGAAGTGAACCTGTGGACCGTTCGGCCCGCCCCAGGAGTACATCGCCCACTTGTCTGGGAGCCTTATCACGCCCGGCAGGCCCATCGTCCCGACGATGTTGTTGTCCTTCGAGCCCTTGAAATCCCAAACGCCCAGGTTCGGCTTTGTCCACTTGATCCCGTCGCTCGACTCGGCGTAGCACGAGTAGCCGCTGTCTTTGCCGATGCACTGGTACCACATTTTCAGCTTGCCGTCGTCCCAGAGGGCTGTGCCATACTGGTAGGGTCCCCATCCCTCCCAGGCCTTGTCGCCCTTAATGAGCGGATTGCCGGGATGCTTCTGCGCCGCATGGAAGACTCTGGCCAGCCCGCTCGATTCCTCGACCACCATGGCATCGAGGAACAGACGCCTGAACGGCGGCTTCCCGGCGAGCGGATCGTCCTGGCCTCGGACGCCGGCAGCGATCAGAATGAGTGAGAGCAAGAGTAGACAGCGCATAGACATCCTCCGCTTGAATTGTAGGAGAATACCCCGCGTCCGTCAAATCCTACTTCAGATCAAGCACCCATATCTCCGAGTAACTCGGCATGGTGATGAACCTGGGCCAGATGTTGCCCAGGATCCCCGGAGAACTCGACCTGGCCTCTGAATTGGTGTAGGCCAGATTCCGGCTGGCCTGGACTGCCAACGATCTGCCGTCGCCGGACCATGACAGATTGGCGATGGCATTCTCCTCGAAGACTGCCCGCGTCTTGCCGAATGCCGTATCGGTGACAAGCAACTGCTGGCTGCCGTTCATCGGATCCCATCGCACGAAGGCGATCTGCTTTCCGTCCGGTGACCAGGTCGGATAGTCATCTATCTTGCTCTTGAGCAAGATCAGGGGCTGGGTGATCTGTTGGAGCGACCCAATAAACTGTTCTTGTAGGCGGTCGTATTGCTCCTCGGGCAGTGTCTTAATGGCATCACTCGTCTCTGCGAATGGCAGGTCTTTCCTCAGATTGAACGAATTCCCCTTGGCTTTGAGTGCCGCCATCACTCGATTGATTGTCTGCTGGAACCTGCCCCCGATCACAGGTGCCTGAGTCACGGCTTCCGCCACCAGGATGATGCCCATCACCTCGCTTTCGGTTACGTCGTTTCCGGCAAATCGTCTAAGCTGCTCCGAGGTATAGACTTTGGGGTATCGCTCCTTGAGAACCTTGATGAGGCGGCTCCGCATCTCGGCCATTCCCTGGGAGATCTGCTCTTTGGATGGCTCGGGCCTTGCGATCGGCCTGGGATCCTTGCCGGAAGGGTCGGTTACCTGAACGCCCGGGAGCATTCCACTCATGCCGGCAGTCTCGTAGGGACTTGAGTATGCGATCAGGTCACCTTTGGGCGACCAACTGGGTGTATATGTCATACCTCTACCTGTGAGTATGCGTGTGCTCTCTCCACACAGCTTGGCGATCCCCAGTCCCCCAAACTCACCAGATCTATGGTCGTCATTGATGCTCATCACTGCGTACACCAATGACCCTCCATCCGGAGACCACGGCTGCTCCCAGACTATCCGGTCGGGAACCGCATCGGTTGCGACTACTTTCTCCTCACCGGATGCCGGGTCCACTACCCCAATGTCGCATACCATCGAGCGATCGCTTGTGCCCATGAGGATCGCAATCTTACTCCCATCTCGCGACCACCGGGGGGCGGCCAATGCCATACCCTCATCAGACCATTTGACCATATCTGCCAGAAGCCGCGTGTCGGCAGATTGTGACTTTGGGTCGAGGTTCTTAGCCACGAACAGCCGTCCCTCGAATATGAGAGCCAACCGCTTTCCATCCGGCGACCAGTCCAGATTCCGAAAGCTGTCTTCATCGCTGTCTTCCATCACCGATGTGGGTTTGAACGCCGTGTCCGGCACCTTTACGTTAAGCTGCCATGCCTGGGGCGGCGCAGCGGGTCCTGACGCATTCTTCGATGCAGGCTGATACTTATTCAAGCCGGACACAATCCAGATCTTGCCATTCGCCAGATAGGCAAGGGTGTCACCATCCGGTGACAGTGACGGACTCGTCCCTCCGCTGGTCTTGCTCCAGTCCGGTACGATGCAGCGGTATCCAGCGAGTTCAGCCTGATTCGGCCCGGCCAGAGCCGACCCCGCCAACAGTACAAAGCAGATAAACGATAGTATGCTGATTTTCATATCAACCTCCAAGTTCCTCAACTGGCACCTGTATGGGGCCACAATTGGCGATGACTTCCAACGCCGGCCGTTCGATGGTTTCGGCGTCCTCATTGGGCGGCAGCGTATGAGTCACAGGCCTTATCTGCTCCAGCGCCGCCTGGGCAATCGCCTGCTGAAGCGCCGTGAAATCATCTGACGCAGGCGTCGGCTGGGAATCCACCGGCTTCGGCTCGGGCGATCTGGCGACGTGCTTGGGAATGAAATGACGTCGTCTAACTGCTGGTCGCTTCTCCTGGAGCTTTTGCACGATGATCCTCGGCGGATTCGGCATGGGCCTTGGGATTGGCTTTTCAATTGGAGCCGGGCTCACCGGGGCGGGCCGCTTGGTCGCCTGATATTCGGGCTTTTGCCCTCGGTTGAGCAACAAGACCACGGCGAGTATGAGAATCGGGATGGCAACTACATACGCCCATTTCAACCGCCAACGCCGCTGGGCGGGCAGGCGGGCCATGACCGCATCCGTCAGATCCGGGGCCTCGATCGGCTGCTTCAGAGCCTCGGTAATCCTTTCATCAGCGGATTTCATCTCGTATTACCCCCAATCTCTCGGCCAGCATCTTCTTTGCTCGGTGCACTCTAACCTGGACAGCGCTCAGACTCTCGCCCAGTATGCCTGCGATCTCTTTGAATGAAAGCTCTTCCTCATACCGAAGAGCAACCGCCACCCGGTAAGCGCCGGGCAGTTTGGCAATGGCCCGGCGGATGTCCTCCAGCTCGGCTCTTCGGAATACTTCCGACTCCACGGTGTCGACATCCGAAAGCTCCTCAGGTAGTTCCTCCTCCGGCTCCTCACGAAGCCGATCCAGGCACAGGTTCAGCACGATTCGGCGCAGCCATGGCCAGAACTTCCGTCTATCTCGGCACGTGCTCAGTCTGCCGTATGCCCGGATGAACGCCTCCTGGGTAGCGTCTTCCGCCTCTTCACGCATGCCGAGAACACGGTAAGCAAACCGATACGCCTGGCTTTGATACCTCAGCATCAGTTCTCGGTATTCCTCCGCGTGCCCCTTGAGAACTCTCCTGATTATCTGCTCGTCCGAGACCAAGGTTGCGCAATCCCTTCGCGGCTGTTCCAATAGATATGACCGCTATTCTGCTGGAAACCTTACATAATGTCAGCCTGATGCTATAATGTAATGCAAAGTGGAGGCGGTACCCTCTACGAGGAGCAGCATAGTGAAGGAACTCATTATCGTTCGGCATGGCGAAGCGGATCATATGGTGAAGGGTTTGACCGGCGGATGGTCAGATGTTGCCCTAACTGAACTGGGCAGAGAGCAGGCTAGATTGGCAGGCATTCGGCTGGCAAGTATCATCGGCGATCGGCCCCTCGACTTCTACTCGAGCGACCTTCCACGGGCCGCCCAGACTGCGGAGATCATCGCCAAGTTTCTTCCCATCAAACCGGTGTTCGTCCAGGGACTCCGCGAACTGAATAACGGCGCTGCCGCCAATCTCACGAAAGCGGAAGCCAAGAAGATCATGATTCCCATCACCCAACCCACGCTCGATTGGGCGCCCTATCAAGGAGCGGAGAGTTGGCGGCGGATGTCCGAAAGGGTGATGTCATTCATGGAGAGCGTTAAGGATAACGGCCATGATCTGACTCTAGTGGTAGTTCATGCCGGCTCGGGTAATGCCGTAATCCACTGGTGGCTCGGCCTGGGACACGGTGGGCAGAACACCTCGTTCACATTAGACCCGTGCAGCATCAGCCGGTTGACCATTAACGAATGGGGCGAGCGGGTTATGGAGAAGCTGAACGACACATCGCATTTACATTCACTGGAAGGGAATCCTCAGTATGGTAGTTGAGGCCTGGCAGTTCAAAGCAATCGAGCGAGTAAGAGACGTATTAGCAGCCGACGAGGGCGTGAAAGGTCTCGTCCTGATCGGCTCTTACACTCCGGATGACATCAGAACCGATGTCTGGAGTGATGTGGATATCGTCGCCGTGGTTGCTGACGAGGCGATCTCCAGGTTCTGCCTGGCGAACGACTGGATCTCCGCTATCGGCGAGCCCTATTGTTTCAGCCAGTCAAGCGAGCACACTCATCGGGGTGGAATTCCTCAGAGTGGGTAGATGATGTCTTATGCGGCGCGGGCTGCATGCTCGATCCGCCTCAATTCGTTGCTCAGCAAGGCCGTGGCCGCTTCATACGGAAGCGCCGTGCACATGGATCCTACAAGCTCCTTCACTCTGGGAGTCCGCAACCTCTCATCGAGCCCTTGCATGTGGGCTTCCCACTCATGCTTGCAGCGATTTTCTCATCATAGCATTCGCTGCCATGCGCGCTATGGTTTGGACCTGCTCCTCCGACTCAGTGATGCCGGCGCAAGAAAGATGATGACCGGCAAAATCACGTGCGGGGTCAAGAAGGGAGTTCGCGTTCCCGGGTGTAAACATTCTATTGGAGTCTCCTTTCGGTTCGGTGTGTTTGCTAACAAACGATTACCTGCTATGGAAGGCCATTCCTTTTTACTTCTCTACCCACTCAACGCGAATGCATCCAGTATCACGTTTCCATGATCTTGCCAATTGACAAAACAGGCGATTTAGTGTATAGTATTTTATAAGATGCATAGTTGGTTTCCACCTTCCTTGCGTCTTGGTTCGGTTTAGCCGGTAAACGCTCCAGTAAGGAGGCGCCCCAAGTGAAGACGGCTCGGATCGTTCTGCTTTTCATTCTTTCTATTCAGGTTGCCGCTTATTCCCAACTAGCGAATACGGCGTGGCCGATGTTTCGGCATGATTTGAGGCACACTGCCCTCAGCCCTTATCATGACCCGGTGTCAACTACCGCCCTGAAATGCAATGTCAGCGGCGGAAGTATTCTGTCCTCGTGCGCTGTCGGATCGAGTGGGGTTGTCTACGTTGGTATAAACAGCAGTCTATATGCCTTGAATGGCA
>DASRZD010000086.1:0-7960 GCA_035686805.1 Armatimonadota bacterium | reverse complement strand
CGAAGTGAAGTTCCCGGATGCCGAGGCTTTGAAGAAACAGATCGAAGCCGACATTCGACAGGCAAAGCATCTGATCGGACGAGGAGACTGCAACCGGCATTGACACCCATATCCCGGTTGTGATACACTATCACAAACCTTAACCGGGCCATGCCGGCTGCGCACGCGGCGGGGGGGTTGCGGTGGACTAAGACTGCGGCCAGATAAATATCCTCACGGCTCGCAGCATTGGATCTGCTGCCTCCTTCCCTGCCTCTGCTCGTAGATCAGCATGTGCATCCAATTACCAGGAGGATTTGTTTTCAAATGCCTTTGCAGAAAGATGATAAGACCTCCATCATCGACGAGTACCGAACCCACGATGGTGATACCGGTTCGGCGGAGGTCCAGGTTGCTTTGCTGACTGCGAGAATAAACCAGCTCACAGAGCATCTGAAACAGCACAAGAAGGATCACCACTCGAGGAGAGGACTCCTCATGATGGTCGGTCAGCGGCGAAGGCTGCTGAATTACCTCAGCAAGAAGGATATCGAGAGATACCGCTCTCTCATCAGCCGGCTTGGTTTGAGGAGATAGGAGCGAATGGAGAGTAGATGATAGAACAAGTGGAGATGGACCTAGGTGGCCGTCCTCTGCGCATAGAAACGGGCAGAGTGGCCAAGCAGGCCGATGGAGCTGTATGGGTTACCATGGGAGACACCGTGGTGATGGCAACAGCCTGTATGAGCAGAAAGCCCAGGGAAGGCATAGACTTCTTCCCGCTGGTCTGCGATTATGAAGAGCGGAAGTATGCCGTGGGCAAGATCCCCGGCGGTTTCGTGAAAAGAGGAGGCAGGCCCTCAGAGAGAGCCATTATCGTCTCAAGACTGATTGATAGACCCCTGCGCCCGTTGTTCCCGGACGGCATGCGGAATGAGGTGCAGGTTATCGCTATCCCCTTATCGGTAGATCTGGCGACTCCGCCGGACATGATTGCAATGCTCGCGGCCTCGGCCGCATTGAGCATTTCCTGCATTCCCTTCCACGGGCCAATCGGGTCAGTGCGAGTAGCACGAGTTGACGGCAATCTGGTCATCAACCCCTCGTGGGAGCAGATAGAGTCCTCCGAGATGAACATCGTCATCGCGGGAACGAAGGATGCAATCACGACCGTCGAAGCGGAGGCAAAGCAGGTTGATGAGTCGGCGATTATCGCCGCCATTTCCCATGGTCACGAATATATCAAGAAGCTGATTGACTTTCAGAATGAGCTCGTCCGCATCGTCGGGCAGCCGAAAGCCGAAGTCTTCATCGCCAAGATTCCTGATGAGATCCTTACTGCGGTTCGAGAGAAGGCCGGCGAGGAGATTCGGAAAGCCATGCAGGAGGCTGACAAGGTCGCTCGCGACGAGGCTGTCCGCATCCTGAAGGAAGAGATCGTTGAACGCATGCTGCCCGATTTCCAGGAGCAGGAAATCGAACTCGGCGAGGCGGTCGAGAAGATTGTCAAGGAGACAGTCAGGCATCGGATACTCGATGAGGGGATTCGCCCCGACGGCCGAAAGCCCGAGGACATCCGCCCCATCACTTGTGAGGTCGCATTCCTGCCGAGAGTCCATGGATCAGGCCTGTTCACCCGAGGGCAGACTCAGGTATTGACAACCGTAGTCCTTGGTTCCCTTGAGGATGCCCAGATCGTAGATACGGTCGAGGAAGACGGCCACAAGCGGTACATGCATTTCTACAACTACCCGCCTTTCAGCAACGGCGAGACCAAGCCGCTGAGAGGCCCGGGCAGGCGTGAAGTCGGCCATGGCGCGCTCGCGGAGAGGGCGCTCGTCCCGGTGATTCCGCCGCAGGAGGAGTTCCCATATACCCTGCTGCTGACTTCTGAAGTTCTGGAGTCCAGCGGCTCGACCTCCATGGCCGCCGTATGCGGCAGCACCCTCGCCCTGATGGACGCAGGCGTGAAGATCAAAGCGCCGATCGCAGGCGCCGCGATGGGCCTAATGACCGATGGTAGGAGGACAGTCGTCCTGAGCGATATCCAGGCCACGGAGGACTTCGCCGGAGACATGGACTTCAAAGTCGCAGGGTCGGCAGAGGGCGTCACCGCCATTCAGATGGACTGCAAGATCCACGGCATTCCAGTCGCTGTGTTGGAAGAGGGCCTCGCTCAGGCGAAGGGCGCGAGGCTTCACATCCTTGGCAAGATGCTGGAAACTATCGCCCAGCCGAAGCCCGAGATGTCGCCGTATGCGCCTAGAGTGCTGATAATCGAGATCCATCCCGACAAGATCGGCGAAGTGATCGGCCCGGGAGGCAAGGTCATCAAGAAGATCGAGGCCGAGACCGGCGCCAACATCAGCATCGAGCAGGACGGCCGTGTATATATAACCTCGGTTGACAAGGCCGGCGGCGAGGCGGCCTACAAGATGGTTGACGACATCACGCGTGATATTCGCATCGGCGAGACTTATGTCGGTCGAGTCGTCAAGACCGCCGCGTTCGGCGCGTTCGTGGAAATCCTTCCCGGCAGAGAGGGCCTGGTGCATATATCCCAGCTCGCTCCGAGGCGGGTCGAGCGAGTGGAGGACGTGGTCCGAGTCGGCGATGAGATAATGGTAAAGGTGAACGAGATCACGCCTCAGGGGAAGATCGGCCTGACTCGCAAGGGCTGCCTTCAGGAAGGCGAAGAGGGCCATGCCGAGCAGCAGAGAGAAAGACCTCCTCGGCGGGACTCTAAGGATACGGAAAACGTTCCGCAAGCCCGCTTCCGACCGAAGCGCTAAGAGATGAAACGTATGGGAGTATGGGAGTTTGGGGGTATGGGGGTTTCTCACTCCCATACTCCCACACCCCCACACTCTGCAAATTGGGGGCACATATGGTAAAGAAAGAAACTCTGCCGAACGGCGTGCGGATACTCACGGAGAGCGTGCCGCACGTCCAATCGGTGTCAGTCGGTATATGGATGAACTCCGGGGCTCGCGATGAAGACGAGGCCAACAGAGGCATTTCGCACTTCATCGAGCACATGCTCTTTAAGGGCACGGAGACCCGGAGCGCCAGGCAGATCGCTGACGAGTTCGACTGCATCGGCGGCCAGCTCAATGCCTTCACCGAGAAGGAGTACACCTGCTACTTCGCCAAGGTCCTTTCAGAGCACGTTCCGGTCGCCCTCGATGTCCTCGCCGACATGCTCCTCCATTCGATGCTCGACGTTCAGGAGATCGAGCTGGAGAAGAAAGTCGTCCTGGAGGAGATCAAACGGCATGAGGATACACCCGAGGATCTCGTCCACGACATGTTCGCCCAGAGCGTCTGGGGCAATCATCCACTGGGCAATCCGGTCCTTGGAACGAGCAAGGCCGTAGCAAAGCTGTCGAGAGCCGACCTGCTTGAGTTCACACGAACCAGATACACACCCGATAGCATTGTCGTCTCGGCGGCGGGAAACCTCGTCCACGAGCAGTTGGTCGAGCAGATCAACAGCTTGTTCGGCGATCTCGAGGGGAAGAAGATCGCGCCCGTCCAATCGGCGCCTTCGTTCTCCAGCCTCTCATCGAAATCCAGCCGGACGACCGAGCAGGTCCACTTTTGCATGGGAGCGCCGGGATTTTCGCAGCTCGATCCTGATAAGTTCGTCCTCGCCATCATAGACGCCACCCTCGGCGGCGGCATGAGTTCGCGGCTCTTCCAGGAGATCAGGGAGAATCGCGGGCTGGCGTATGCTATCGGCTCATATTCGGCGTCATACCGGGAAGGCGGGTTCTTCACGGTCTATGGTGGGACAAGCATGGAACATGTGGACGAAGTCCTGGATTTGGTGCGCAAAGAGTTTTCCAGCATCTTGAAGGAGAACATCACGGATGACGAGCTTGCGAGGGCCAAGAACCAGATCAGGGGCGCGCTGGTACTCAGCCAGGAAAGCATGAGCAGCCGCATGATCCGCATGGCGAAGTCCGAGCTCTATTTCGGCCGGCTGATCGCCTTGGACGAGTTGATCAAGGCGGTGTTGAAAGTTACCCATGAGGACATCGGAAGCGTGGCGTCTCGCGTATTCGGCGAGTCCGTATACCCGGTCGTGGCGGTCGGTCCGTTCAAGAAGCGAAAGGTAGCTCAATGAACCAGCCGATAAGAGTGATTGTTTCAGGAGCGGGCGGTCGAATGGGCCGCGAGGCCATGAACGCCGTCTTGGAAGCAGGCACGGAGTTCGCGCTCGTTGGCGCGGCTGATCCCGCCTTCGCCGGCAACTCGATCTCCGAGGTCATCGGGGGCGATTGCCCAGTCGTTATTGAGAAAGATCTGGCTTCCGTGCTGAAGGCAGTGAAGGCCGATGCCGCGGTGATTTTCACCACGCCGGATGCCGCCATGGACAATACCCGAGCGGCGATGCAGGCGGGCGCAGTCCCGGTGATCGGCACGACCGGCATCACTCCTGAGAACCTGGAAGAGATCAAAAAGCTTTCCGCCGATAACGGGGTAGGGGCGATCATCGCCCCGAACTTCGCTATTGGGGCCGTCCTCATGATGAAGCTGGCCTCCGAAGTCGCGAAGCACATGCCTTCGGCGGAGATAATCGAGCTTCACCATGATAAGAAGCTGGACGCACCCTCGGGAACGGCCATCAAGACCGCCGAGATGATCGCTGCCTCGCGAGAGACCAGTCCATCGTCGGGGGAGGCGGTCCCGGCGAGGGGCGGCGACTTCCATGGCGTGCGGATTCACAGCGTGCGACTGCCGGGATTGGTCGCGCATCAAGAGGTTATCTTCGGCGGGCTGGGCCAGACTTTGCGGATCAGGCATGACTCATTCGACCGCAAGTCGTTCATGCCGGGAGTCCTGATGGCAATAAGAAAGGCATCCGGGCTCAAAGATGTTATCTACGGCCTGGAGAATATTCTATAAAGCGGTAAGGGGTAACGAGTAATGCGTAATGGGATCAGCCTTACGGATTACTCCTTACGCATTACGGAGGGTTCGGTGTATAACGTTGCAGTAGTTGGGGCCGGCGCAGTCGGCCAGGAGATGCTCAAGACGCTCGTAGAGCGCAGGTTTCCGGTCGCCGAGTTCAGAGTCCTTGCCCGATCAGCTCGGGAGATGACGGTTGACGGCCGGTCATATCAGGTTCGCGAAACCGTCCCCGAGGAGTTCGACGGCATAGATATCGCTCTCTTCGCAGGAACCGAAGGCGAAAGCGGTGCAAGCAAACTTTTTGCATGGGAAGCGGCCGGACGCGGCGCAGTCGTGATTGATAATTCCTCCACTTACCGGATGGATGACCGGGTGCCGCTCATCGTCCCGGAGTGCAACCCTGACGACGTTACCTGGCATCAGGGCGTCATTGCCAATCCCAATTGCTCGACGATCCAGATGGTTCTGCCGCTGAAGGCTCTGTACAACCGATCGCGGATCACCAGGGTAGTCGTGAGCACGTACCAGGCGGTATCCGGCACGGGCCGTGATGCGATCACGGAATTGCACGATCAGGCGGAGCTGGTCCTTGCGGACAAGCCGTTCCCACCGCCGTCTGTCTATCCGTACCAGATCGCATTCAATGCGCTTCCCCATATCGGCGGTTTCCGCCCGGACGGATATACCTCCGAAGAATGGAAAATGGTCGCGGAGACGCACAAGATCCTCGGCGATGACAAGATCAAAGTGACTCCGACGACGGTTCGCGTGCCTGTGTTCAACGGACACTCCGAGTCCGTCTACGTCGAGACGGAGAAGAAGATAAGCGTCCAGGCAGCCCGAGAGATCTTGGCCGCGTTCCCCGGCATCATAGTGGTGGACGATCCCGACCCCACGGAGAGCGATCCCAACTGCCGAACCTACCCCATGCCGATTGACGCATCCGGCAAGGATGCCGTCTATGTCGGCCGGGTTCGCGAGGATCCATTCATCGAGACGGGCCTCAGCATGTGGGTTGTCTCCGATAATCTAAGGAAAGGCGCTGCGCTGAACGCAGTGCAGATTGCCGAACTGCTCATCAGCCGAGGCATGGTGAAAAGCAGTGATGCGTGATAGGTAATGCGTAAAGGACATATTCCGGAATTACGGATTACGGATTACGCATTACGCATCATCCCCCTCGGCGGCGTAAGCGAGATCGGCAAGAACATGACCGCCCTGGAGTACGGCGGCCACATACTGGTCGTTGACTGCGGCCTTATGTTCCCCGACGAGGAAATGCTCGGGGTAGACATCGTCATCCCCGACGTGACCTATCTCCTCGAACACGCCGACCAGGTCCAGGGCATACTGCTCACCCACGGCCATGAAGACCATATCGGCGCACTCCCCTACGTCCTCCGCCAGATCAATGTCCCGGTCTGGGGCACCAAGCTCACCCTGGGGCTGGTCGGCGCAAAGCTGGATGAGCACAAGCTTACGGCCATAACCCAGCTCAATCAAGTCAAGGCGGGAGACCGGTTCAATATCGGCGTCTTCGACATAGAGGCGCTCGGCGTCACACACAGTATCCCCGATGGACTCGGGCTCGCAATCCGACTGCCCATTGGGATGGTCGTCTTCACGGGCGATTTCAAGTTCGATCAGACGCCGGTGGATGATAAGCCGGTGGACTTCGCAAAGCTCGCACAACTCGGCGAAGAAGGGGTGCTCGTTCTCCTCAGCGACTGCACGAATGTCGAAAAGCCCGGCCACGTGCCCTCCGAGCGCGTGGTGGGGAAAATGTTCGAGGACGTGTTCAGTCGGGCTACTCGCAAGATCATCGTGGCGACCTTCGCCTCGAATATCCATCGGATCCAGCAAGTTTTCAATACTGCCGCCCAATTCGACCGGAAGGTCGCCGTTGCCGGAAGGAGCATGGCGCAAAACATCGAGATCGCCGAGGAGCTGGGCTACCTGAAGATCCCCAAGGGCATCAGGATCCGCCTGGAAGCCATCCCGGAGTTCTACCCATGCGAAGTGGCGATCATGACTACCGGAAGCCAGGGGGAACCTCTGTCGGCGCTGACCCGTATTGCAGCCGGAGAGCACGAGAAGGTCCAGGTCGAGAAAGGCGACACGGTCATCATTTCGGCCACGCCTATCCCGGGCAATGAGGACCTCGTGCACCGAACGATCAACCACCTTTTCAAGCGAGGGGCGGACGTGATATATGACGCCGTCAAGCCGGTGCATGTCTCCGGCCACGCGAACCTGGAAGAGCTGCAGATGATGCTGAATCTCACCAGGCCGAAGTACGTAGTCCCTGTCCATGGCGAGGCTCGTCACGTAGTGAAGTATTCCAGGCTGGCGGAGGAGATGGGCATCCCGCCTGAGAATGCGTTCGCCATGGAGGTCGGGGATGTCCTGGAGCTTGATTCGAAAGGCGCGCGTCTGGTGGAGAAGGTTCCCGCAGGCGATGTACTCGTGGACGGCATCGGAGTCGGCGATGTGGGCGACGTCGTTCTCCGTGACAGGCGTCACCTGGCGAGCGACGGCATCTTCACCATAGTGATAGGCATTGACCGCGCAAGCGGGAGCATCGTGGCGGGTCCGGACATCGTCTCACGGGGGTTCATCTATATGGAGGAAGCTGAGGAGCTGATCGAAGAGGCGAAGGCGGCCGTCGTCCGGGCCGTCGAGAGCCTGGATATTGACTCGACGGCGGATTGGAATACCGTGAAGGCGGACATGCGAAGCGCGGTTGCAAAGCTTCTTTACGCAAAGACCCACCGCCGGCCAATGGTCATCCCGGTGATAATGGAGATTTGACACTGACTTGAGAGGAAACTCGTCTTGGAAGCCATAATCAAGCCCATCGCCGCATGGATCATCCACCAGATATCCACACTGGGGTATGCGGGCGTTGTCGCCATGATGGCCATCGAGAGCGCATGCATCCCCCTGCCGAGTGAGATCATCATGCCCTTCTCGGGATATCTGGTATTCGCCGGAAGGTTCAACCTCCACCTGGCATCACTCTCGGGAGCACTGGGATGCGCGATCGGCTCGGCGATCGCTTACT
>DASRZD010000085.1:0-3241 GCA_035686805.1 Armatimonadota bacterium | reverse complement strand
TACCTGATAAGACCCCCGGAGACACAAGCTGGTTCGTCCAGGACCGATTCGGCCTGTTCATCCATTGGGGGATCTACTCCTCGGCCGCCCGCCATGAGTGGGTCAAGAACCGCGAGAAGATCAGCGACGACGACTATCAGAAGTACTTCGTCGTCACGACGAAGCATCACGACGGCTTCTGCCTCTGGGACAGCGCCCTTACCGACTACAAAGCCCCGAATACCCATGCCGGGCGCGACCTCCTGAAGCCCATGGTCGAGGCGTTCCGAGGCGAGGGCCTGAAGGTCGGGTTGTACCACTCGCTCATTGACTGGCATCATCCCCAGTTCCCGATTGACGGCCTGCATCCCATGCGGGATAACATCGAGTTCCGCGAGGCGCAGAAGGATCGGGATATTCGCAAGTACGCCGAGTACCTCCACGGCCAGACCCGCGAGTTGCTCACCCGCTTCGGCAAGATCAATATCATGTGGTTCGACTTTTCCTATCCCGGCTCGGACTGGGGCTGGTCGAAGGGCAAGGGGAAGGAGGATTGGCAGTCCAAGAAGCTGCTTGCCATGGTCCGCGAGCTTCAGCCGGGGATAATGGTTGACGACCGCCTCGACCTCAAAGATGCGGCGGACATCCGAACCCCCGAGCAATATCAGCCGACGGGTTGGGTGGAAGTTGACGGCAAGCCGGTCGTGTGGGAGGCCTGCCAGACCTTCAGCGGTAGTTGGGGCTATTACCGCGATGAGGCGAACTGGCGGTCGGCGGACGAGCTTGTCCGCACGCTGATTGACTGCATATCAAAGGGCGGCAATCTCCTGCTGAACGTCGGACCGAATGCGCGCGGCGAGTTCGATCCCAGGGCCATCGAGCGCCTGAGAGGCATCGGCGAATGGATGCGCCTGCACAGTCGCTCCATCTACGGCTGCACTGCCAGCGATTATGCTCCGCCCGCCGGCTGCGCGTTCACTCAGAACGGCAATCGGCTCTATCTGCACATTCTCGCCTGGCCATACAAGCACATCCATCTCGACGGATTCGCCGGCAAAGTCGCGCATGCCCAGCTCTTGAACGATGCGTCGGAGGTCAAGCGGATCGAGATTGACCCGAATCGGCAGGCGCAGAACACCGAGCAGAAAGGTGTCGCCGGGGCACTGACCCTGGAGCTTCCGACCCAGAAGCCGAACGTCATCGTCCCGGTCGTGGAGTTGTTCCTGAAATGAGGATAGCCATGCTTCTCTTAGCCCTGCTTCCGATCTGTGCGGGCGCGAACGATGTCTACCGCATTCGCCCGCTTTCCGAGCGCGAGCTTGTCAACACCTATGAGAGCATCATGGACGATTGCTGCCGTCATTCTGTTCGAGATTGGCACGACTCGACCTTCGATCCTCGGGCGGGGTACTGGGGCGATGGGGTCAGTGCCGGGAATGAGGGGATTCGAGCCATCGGAAACATGGTCCTCACGAGCGCCGCGCTTTTGAAGTACTCTCATCCGAATGACACCGAGCGCCGAGAGCTCATGGACAAGGCCGTCCGTGGGCTTCGTTATACCGTCGCCACCCACGTCACCGGCACGCAAAAGTGCACGGATGGCAAGCAATGGGGTGGAAGCTGGCAATCGGGGATGTGGACGAGCACCCTCTGCTTCGGCGCATGGCTGATTTGGGATGACCTCGATCCTGAGCTTCAAGCGGGCGTCGAGCGGGTCGTCGCGTCCGAGGCAGACCGCCTTCTCGCCGTCAAGCTCCCGACCGGCCGCTGGGGCGATACCAAGGCAGAGGAGAACGGCTGGGATCTCACTTGCCTTTCCCTTGCCGCCAATATGTTCCCCGATCATCCCCACGCCGCCGCGTGGAATGAGAAGGCGATCGAATACATGATGAATACTCTGTCGGTACCAAGAGACTTGAAGGATGAGAGCATCGTTGACGGCAAGCCGGTCAAAGAGTGGGTTCACGGGGCGAATCTCCATCCCGATTTCACGCTCGAAAACCACGACAAATTCCATCCCTCTTATGTCGCATGCAGCAGCTACTTCCTCGCGCTGGCGGCGATGCACTATGCCTACGCCCATCGGCCCATTCCGCAGGCGGCAACTCACCACCTCATGGACACTTGGGGGATGTTCCAGACCATCATGCTCCCGTGTGGCGAGAGCGTGTTTCCGCAGGGCATGGACTGGGAGCTGCACGGCCTGCCGTACATCAACCTCTTCGCCTTCCTCGCCACCAAGATGCACGATCCTCTGGCCGCCGAATATGAGAACAATCACCTGCAGTATATCCGTGCATGGCAGAATATGCAGGCCGGCGACCTGGCGGTCCCGGGTTCGAGGCTGGGATTCTGCCGCCATGCCATCTTCGCCGAGCAGGCGACATACGGGCTGCTGAGCCATAAGTTGTTCGGCTCGGACCTGTCGGACAAGTCAGACCTGTCTGACCAGTCATGCACCAGGACCTTTAGCTCCATCGGCGTTCTCCTCCATCGCACGCAGAGCAAGATCGCGACCTTCTCATGGAAGAACCGGATCATGGGCATGCTCACGCCGATTGGCGAGGGGCACGAGGGGAATCCTCATTTCACCGTCCCGATCACCGATGGGTTCGTGGGCACGTTCCAGCCCGGCAATGACCGGAAAGTCGTCGAGCGCACCTGGAAAAAGACCTCGAACGGCTTCGAGACGACAGGCGAATTACTCGCTAACGGCGGGCGACTCAAGCAGGTGTTGAGGATGACCTCCATCGGCGAGAAGACGGTCGTCTACCAGGACCGCGTCACTGCGCTTTCCGATGTCTCCATCGAGCGCGAGCTGGGAGTTCCGGTCGGCATCGAGAACGACCGGCTCACCGCCGGCAAGAGGGTTGTATGCTATCAGGGCGGGAAGACCATCTTCGACTGGCAGCAGCCCCAGAAGCCGTTCGCAATCCCCCGCAAGTGGGTCAACGTAGATAGTCGCTTGGGTGCAGTATCGGTCTTGGGTTCAGGCATGACTTACGTTCAGGCCTCGGAGTACAATCCCCAGGCCGTATATGCCGACGTCCTCTATGGGTCTTATTCAGACCAGCCTAAGGTCTTCAAAGCCGGCGATGAGGTGGCCCACCGCATCATCGTGTTCTTCACTGAAGTCACACCCGAGGAGACCTCAAGGCTGGCGAAATCCATCAGGATCGAGGGCAATGTCCTGTGCCTCACGCTCCCCGAGGGAGGTCAGGCACAGGTCCCATTACAATGAGCAAGCCAAACATCATCTTCA
>DASRZD010000084.1:0-26379 GCA_035686805.1 Armatimonadota bacterium | reverse complement strand
GCCTCGTCTTCCGTCTGAGTATCGCTGAGGAGGTTGTACGTGACCTCCTTGCTCCGCAGTTGGCACACTACCGGGGCATCGCTCTTCCTGAACGGCCTTAGTATCAGCCGCTCAGTCTCCAATCTCATGGCGTGAACTCCTCGCGAAGGAGGCCATACAGGTACACATCAATGAACTCGTCACCCTTCTTCACCCCATGCCGTATGTGTCCCTCCTGCCTAAAACCCGCTCTCCCAAGCACTCTGATCGAGGCGGCATTCTGTGGAAAGCAATAAGCATGGATTCGTTCGAATCCCAACTCCTCGAATGCAAACTGAGCCATCCTCCGCACGGCCTCGGTCATGTACCCCTGGCCCCAGTACTTCTGCCCGAGCCAGTAGCCGATCTCTCCCCTCATGTGCTCCCATGAGATGTCCTCGATGGCGCACGAGCCGATGGGCAGGCTGGTTTCCTTGAGCACAATCGCCATGTCGAATTGCTCCCTGCGCTCCATCTTCTCCCGGGCGTTTCTTATCCAGGGGGCGTAGTCCTCCTCAGGGTAGGGATGAGGCACTCGCATCAGATTGCAGGCGACATCCGCATCGTTGATGAGCAGAAACAGCGCCGGCACATCGGTTTCCTCGATCGGCCGCAATATCAAACGTTCGGTTTCCAGTCTCACTTGATCCCCATGGATTGGAGATTACGTAAGCTTATCGCCAAACTCTCGAATGGGTCTCTCTGGCAGATGTCCTGCTCGATCAAATACCACTCGACCCCTGCTTCCTTCGCGGCATCGAGGATTCTCGGCCAATTCAGATTGCCCTCGCCGACCTCGGTCATCAGCGGCTGGCCAGCCTTGTTGCTCATGTCCTTCAGATGAAGCAGGGGGATCCGCCCCTTGCACTTCATGACCCACTCCGCCGGGTCGCCGCCGCCGTGCTGAATCCAGTAAGTGTCAATCTCCAGGTCGAAGTACTTCGGGTCGCTCTCAGTGCGCAGGATCTCCAGGCCGGTCTTGTCGCCGAACCTCTCTAGCTCGAAACTGTGATTGTGGTAGCTGAAGGTCAGCCCGCCCTCGGCAAGTCGCTTCGCCACCGCCGAGGCCTCCTTCGCAAACTTATGGAATCCCTCCGCATTCCGATAATCCGCCGGCAGCCCGCCAATCGCCGGATGCCGGCACCCCCAAAGCTGATGCTCCTCGATGACCGCCTCCGGCTGATCCCTCATCCGGTCGAAGCCGATGTGCGTGGCGGCAACGGTGATCCCTTCGCCGTCAACGATCTTCTTCAACTCCTTCGGGTCAATCGGCCCCATTCCCGAAACCTGGACCGCCTCGTAGCCGATCTCGCGGACCTTCTTCATGGTCTTTGCGATGTCGGCCGGGGTCTTTGTGAACTCCCGCAGGGTGTACAACTGAGCGCCAATCCGAGAATCTGACATAGCACCATCCTGTAAATGAGTGTTTAGGACATGTTCGGCGGGAGGTCGGGGGATTCCTTTGGTAGGGGCGGGGTGTCCCCGCCCGGGCAGGGTAACCCTGCCCCTACGTCTTGGGCTTCTTTGGTTTTGCAAACACTCGCTCTTCCACGACCTCGTCGGCTTCGAGGAGGCCGTCGCGGAATCGGAGGATGCGCTTCGCATGCATGGCGATGTCATGCTCGTGGGTGACGATGATGACGGTCTTGCCCTCGTCATTCAATCGCTGGAAGATGGCCATTATGTCGCTGCCGGTGTGAGTGTCCAGGTTGCCGGTCGGCTCGTCACCCAGAATGAGCGGGGGATCATTGACGAGTGCCCTCGCGATGGCCACTCTCTGCTGTTCGCCGCCGGAAAGCTGCATCGGGGTATGATCGGAGCGATTGGCGAGGCCGACAGATTCCAGCGCCTGCCGGGCTGCTTTGCGGTCCTTTCGGGAATAGCCGTAGAGCATCGGCAGCATGGTATTCTTCAGCGCGGTCATGCGAGGCAATAGGTTGAAACTCTGGAATACGAACCCTACCTTGCGGTTTCTGATCTCGGCACGTGCCGAATCGCTGAGCTTGCTGGCATCCTTGCCGTCAAAACCGTAAGACCCGGAGGTGGGCCTGTCAAGACACCCGATGATGTTCATTAGCGTGGACTTCCCCGACCCGGAGGGTCCCATGATGGCGATGAACTCCCCGGGCTCGACTCGGAAGGACACGCCGTTCAGGGCGGGCACTTCCACGCTCCCAATTCGGTAGGCTTTCTTTAGATTTCGAATGTTAATCAGCGAAGCCATTACACTGCTCACCGTTCACTGTTTACTGATAACTGGTCACTACCCATACCTCAGCGCCTCGATCGGGTCCACCGACGCTGCACGCACCGCCGGGTATAGGCCGAATATTATTCCCACGAGTCCCGACACTCCGAACGAAATCACGATCGCCTGGACCGAGACTACCGTGCTCCATTTGGCAAAGACGGCAATGGCGCGTGAGCCTCCGATTCCCAGTCCAATGCCGATCAGTCCGCCGACACACGTGATGACCAGGGCCTCAAGCATGAACTGCCGAATGATGTCCCACTTCGTCGCCCCGACGCATCTCCGAACCCCGATTTCCCTAGTTCGCTGAGTGACCGTCGCCAGCATGATATTCATGATGCCGATGCCTCCCACCAAAAGCGAGATGCTGGCAATCGCCGCCATGACGATGTTGAATATTCGCTGTGTCTGCTGGCTCTGCTTCAGAAGCTCGGCCGGAATGATGATCTCGTAATCCCTGATCCCCCGGTGCCTGCGATCGAGCAAGGACCGGATGACCGAGGCGGTCGGGATGGTGGCGGCGTCGTTCTCGACCTGGAGTATCACTTCGGTCACCGCCGCCCTGCCCACGCTCTGCCTGTTCATCATTTGCAGGAAAATCTCCCTCAGCTTCCTGTAGTCCGCCGGAACGACCTGCTGCGAGGCGATCTGAAAATCGCTGATCGAGATGGTAATCGGTATGTACACATCCGAGTTCAAGTCCCTCAGCGCCGAGAATGCCTTCGCCGAGCCGACTTCCTTCGGCTCCATCAGGCCGACTACCCGAAACAGCCTCTTGTTGACCTTCACCATCTTGCCGATGGGGTCTTGGAAGCCGAATAGCTCCCTCTTGGCGGCTGCACCCAGGACGCATACCGGGAGATGCATGTTGACGTCCCTCTCGGTCAGGAATCGCCCCCTTAGAAGCTTCGACCGAGTGGTTTCCATGTAGCCTGGCGTAGTGCCGACGATCTTCACCGGCACCGGCTTCTCGCCTATCTTGACGTCGGCAAAAACCTCGCGCATAGGAATGACTCGCCTGGCGTATCCGCACACTTTCGATAGGCTGCGGTAATCATCGTAGGTCAGCCCGAACGGCGAACGTTCCTGCGACTTTTCCAGCAGTTCGCCGGTGATGAGCGCTCGCTTCACGTGGACGACATCAATCCCCATCAGCTCTATCTGCCTCAGCGCTTCCTGCTTCGCGCCTTCGCCGATGGAGACCATGGCAATGACCGCCGCCACTCCGAAGATGACGCCCAGCATGGTGAGAGCCGAGCGCATCTTATGAGAGAGCAGCTCTGAAAGGCCGGTGGTTATAGCGTCGAGGATTCCCATTCTATTCCTTGCGCTCAGGGATCGGCGGTTCGGTGGTCTTTTCCTTCTTAGTCGAGGTGCCCGGCCGAGTCACGCCGGCTTCCTGCTCCTCGATCGGCGTTGTCGGGTCCCTCAGGGCGATGACCTGCCCCTTCTGCAGCTCTTTTTCTACCACAACATAGTTGTCATTCTGCTTGCCGGTCTTGACCTGTACCCTGTTATAGTGAGCGCCTTCCTTCAGGAAAACATAGGTCTTGCCCTGACGCTCGACAACCGCCTCGATGGGAACGTAGACAGCTTTCGCAACCGAGTCGGAGATAAACTCCACATCAGCGGTCATGCCGGGCTTGAGGATCTTCGGGTCATGCTCCTTGACGGCGATCACCACCTCGAACGTCTTACCGGCGCCCGCTCCCCGCTCCCAGGGCATTGCCTCGGTCGCCAAACTGGAGATGCTTCTCACTGCACCGTGGAACTCCCGTCCGGGAACTGCCTCCAGCACGATCGCCGTCGGCATGTCCAGATGCACCCTGGGCGCATCGGCCTCGCCAACTTTGACTTTCACGAGCATGCTGGAGAGGTCAGGGAGCGCGCATAAGGTCTGCTGAGGCCGAATGGAGTCTCCTTCCTGGATCTTTCGGCGACCATCCGGGCTCCAGTCCGTGCTCATCACTACCAGCCCCGGAGCCGGGGCGAATATCACTGCCTTTTTCATGCGGCCTTCCACCAGCTTAAGGTTCGATTCCGCCATCTGGGAGTGAAACTTGACATTCGCGATGTCGGCCTTTTTCTGGGATTCGTCGGACTCGATTTCCTTCTGCTTGAGGGTAAAGGCCATTTCGCCCTTGGTGACGGCCAGTTCCTTCGACCGGACCTCCAGCTTCGCCTGCTCGACCTCCGAGCCGGTTACCAGCTTGTCCTGGAGCAACCGTTCTTTCCTGGCAAGCATCTCCTTGGCGCGCTCAAGCTCGATTTTGTTGAAGTCCAACTCCGCCTGCGCCTGAGCTAGCTCCGTCTTATTCTTCTCCTTGAGGATGTCCATCTCGGCATTCGCGCGATCCACATCGGCCATATGGTTCTTATAGTCCAGCGTCTCGTTGTAGACCTCACGCTCCATGTCGGTGGTATCCAACTGGGCAACCATATCGCCTGCCTGGATCACTTTGCCGTCATCCACGAGGTAGATGATCTTCCCGCCGACTTCCGTGGTAACCGGAACCGATTTCTCGGCCTCGAGCGTCCCCATCTCATGGAAGCTTACGGTGAACTTCCCGGCCTGGACTTTGCCGGTCGGGATGTAGATCTCTGTCTTCTTGGCCGCGAAGTATTGCTTATATAGCGGAACGCCCCAGTGACGGCCGGCTAGTACTATGACCGCCAGCACGAGAATACGGCTCCCCCAGGTCTTTACGTGTCTCATTCGAACCTCACATTGGTCAGGTCTTCGCCTATCGCATGCTTGAGATTCATGCGGGCGAGGTATATGTCGGTCTTGGCCGATAGCAGTCCGCTTTCAACTCTTGTCAGCCCGGACTGCGCATCCAGAATGTCGCGGCTGGATCCTTCGCCCTCTTCCATCAGGCGCTGAGCGAAGTAGAGCTGTTCCTTTGCCCGGTCCAGGTTCTCGCTGTAGATCCCCAGCGAGATCTGCGCCTGCTCCAGATTGCGGTAAGCCTGGCGGACATCCTCGGCTATCCTCTCCTTTTGGTAAATGCGCTGCTCGTCCAGAATGGCAAGCGAGCGGGAAGCGATGTCCCGGTTCTCCTTGATGATGCGCTTGTCCAGAGGAACTCGGAACTCGACTCCCACTGCGGACGAGCCCTGGCTCAATATCGAGCCTGCGAGGAATCCCGTATCCGCGTTCGTAGAGCGGAAGCCTGCAACGACATCCAGATCAGGGCGCAGTTGGTCCTGAGCCATGGCAAGCGACCGCCTCTCATTCGCAAGCCGCTCGTCGTAGATTAGAAGCTCAGGACGATTTTCCAGAGCGATTTTCATAGCGTCGTCCAGGATGGGTGGGTCATCCTTGATCTCTGGGACGGCATCGGTAAGCTCGGGATTCTGACCCACGCCTGCGCCCATTGCAAGCATCAGGCGGTCCATTGCAGCGCGGGCCGACTGCCGCTGAAGGTTCACATCATCTTCCGTCTGCGCGACGTTGAGTTCCGCCCGGCGGACATCCAGGCCGGTCACAAGCTGCTCCGCCTCACGCTTTCGATAGCCCTCTGCGGATTCTTTTGCGATTTCGAGCCCGCGCTCCTGGACCTTTACCTGCTCACGCTCGAGAATCGCGTTGTAATACGCTTCCATCACGCCAAGAATCGCCGACTGCCGTGCCTGATACAGCTCCTGCCTCATGATGGCGACGTCGTTTTGGGCGCTGAGCAGTGCATCCGCCTTGTCCGAAAGCCGGCCTTTGCCTTGTAAGAGAGGATGGCGGATGCTCATGCCGGCATACCCGCGTTCGCCCCCCGTTCCGAATGGAGCAACATCGAATGATGCCTCAGTTCCGGCGGGGGTTCTGAGGGCGAGGCCGCCGAACGTGCGGCCGGTAAGCTGCGATGTGCCGGGGGAGCGATCCAGACTTGTATCCGTGCCGACTTCGAGCGTCGTGTTGATCTGCTGGATCTTCAGCCTCGACAGAGATGCCAACTGGCTCGTCTCCGAGGCCTTGACGTTCACATGTGTCTTCAGCGCAAGGCTGATGGCATCGCTGAGGGAGAGCTGTGCGGGGACTTCGAATGCCTGACAAGCCGCAGAACATGCTAACAAACCGGCAAATATGGACGCTATCAACCGCAAACGCTGCATAGGATTGCCTTTCAGGAAAGCCGCAGGCGGAGCAATGCTATTCTAATGATAGTATACCGGCAGCCGTGCAAACGCGCAAGCCCCACTGTTTAGACGCATGGAGGGAGCGAAAAGTTTGATGAAAAACGAGGTTTTCGTCTATCGGTTGCGGTTACGCGGCTCGTTTCGGTTGCGTTAGCCGTTGAACGTGGGGACAGCGCCGGACGCAACCGAGGGACGTCGTACGAGACGAGCATCGCAACCCCAACCGTTTACCCGATGTTTAGGCTCTCTCCCGCCCTGAGGACCCGAGGCTCTGGGAACGTCAGAATCTTCGAAGGGAGGACGACCTCCTTCAGCGTCACCTCGCCATAGGCCACGCTCAACTCCGACCCGGAGATCGTCCCCCAGCCTGAGTCGGTGATGAAGAATGATCGGAATCCCTTGCCGGCCCTTGGGCTGAATGAGAGCGACTGCCTGAGTCCATCCCACCGGTATCCGCCCGCTGCTTCCAGCATCCACCAGCTCGCCATCGGGCGGACGTAATGGTCGCCGCACTCGACCTCGTTCCAGGGATTGCGCTGCCTGCCGTCATACCGGTCCCTCGCCGCCTTGATGATTCGGAAGGCCTCGTCCACCATGCCTTCGAAAAGCATGTGCCCCGCCACTTGATACTCAACGCCGGTCCAAACCTCGTCCGCATAGAGGATCGCCTGCCCCTCGGGACGCCCGCCCTTCGGCCAGGTGCAGTTCAAGAGGCCGGCGTCGGTCTCATCAGCGTAGATTCGAGGCTTTTGCTCGAAGCCAGCGAAGTCCTCGCGGAAGTTGTACTTGAAGATGGATTCGAGCGCCTTCCTGATTCTCTCGGAGTCGAGGATGTACCCCAGCCCAACCGAGTGCGCCCACCACTGGCCGAGGAGTTGGTCAGAAAGGCAGCCGATACCGTATTGCGTCTCCTTGTGCTTCTCGGCGTCGTAGACCTGGATGTAGTACTCGCCGTTCCAAAGCTCGCTTTCGATGACCTGCCGCCCCTTCTCAAAGCGCTCGTGATACCCGAAGGCAAAGTTCCCCTCGCCCTCGATCTTCGCCATCTCCTCACAAGCCCTCAGCACCGCGAGATAGAGAGTCCCGATGAAGGAGTTGTGCCCGTAGACATTGCAGTCATACGTGTTCCACTGCGGCCCGTCCATGACCCCGTCTCCATCCTGATCCCATTTCTCGAATATGTAGTCCATCGCCCGCTTGACCTCCGGCCAGAGGTCGTCGAGGAAGGCTTTGTCGCCGCATTGCAGGAACTCGCGGTAGGTCTTCAGGATCGAGCCGCACTGCCCATCCGCCGCAGGAGCATTCTGCCACCGATTCAGGTACAGCGGCAGCACCGTCCGATGGGGGATCTCGCCGTTTGGAAGCATCTGGACCTTCAGGTCGGTCACCCGCATGGTGCGCTCCAGCTCGGGAAAGACCTTTGAGAGCGCCTGCTCATAGTTCCACACATGCGTGCAGTTCATCGGGCAGCAGCCCACGTCCGAGCAATGGCCGGTGCTCGCGCCGCAGCATCCCTCGAATCCATGGAAAGTCCCGTCCTCGTTCCACAGGCAGGTCAGGGTTCGGATGGTCGAAACCTGCGAGCTGACGGCATCGAGGAACCAGTATGGGAGGTTACTGTCGTAGAATGTCTTTCGGAACCGGCGAGTCTCATTCGCCAGGCGGTTGAACTCCCTGCGGACGTACTCCACCAGTTCGAGGGCGTTCGCAAACCAGTTGTTGTACATGTTCCCCAGCCAGAATTGGGACTTCGTATCCTTGACCCCAAAGCCCTGCTGGTCCCAGTTGACATAATGGTTCGGGAAGTGCCAGGCGATGACAAAGCTCACTTGCAACTGTTCACCAGGCTCAAGGGAGAAACGGGTCACAACCGCTCCATTGACTGTTTCTCCCTTCGCCGTCGGCCCCGATGGAGAACTCTTGATCTCTCCGGTCTCTGCGAAGTCCCTCCAGAAATCCTTCCGATCACTCCAACTTGCGGCTTCGGATTCGGACAGAGTTGCCAGCGCCATCGAGCCGTTCGCCGATGCATTCGGCGGGAGGTTGGCATTCGTCATTAATAGGCCATCATTCGCGTCTTCATTCACGTTTCCGCCGTAGCAATCGCAGTTGACGCCGCTGATATCGGCCTTCCCATCCCATCCGACGGCGTTTTGAAGTGTCCCCGTGAGCGAGCCTTGAACAGCCTTGTCGCTGGTATTCCGAACAGTGAAGTTGAAGATGATCGCCGGCAGTCCCGAGTCCTTGGCGTTCAATGGAATGAATGGCGAAAACGCTTCAAGCGAAACCTCGACCGGCAGCTCATCGTCCTTGTAGCGGATCTCGGCGATGGGGTACTCGCCGATGAACTCAGTCGCCTGGACCCCAGGCAAGTCCTCCAGGAGATGCTTCTGTTCTTCGGGGACTACATGGTCGTTTACCGAGGCGGATGGCTTGAAGCCGGATTCGTCATAGAGGGGGCTCGATTGGAGCACCCTGGCAATAGTTTTGCCGCCGGTCTTGCACCGGATCGCAAAGAAGCTGTCCGGCACATAAGCCAGGTGGTTCACCCGATTGACGATCTGCCACTGCCGAAGCGACCCGTCCCCGCACAATGCGATCGTTCCCGTGCCGATGCCCCCCATCGGCATGGCGACGCACCTCAGCGCCTCGCCCGAGTAGACCCTCGGCCGCTCCTTATCCACTTGTGCCCCCTTGAAATGCAAACGTATGGGAGTATGGGAGTTTGGGGGTATGGGGGTAAAACGCTCCCACACACCCATACGCCCACACCCCCACACTCTATGATCTAAAGCCTGAATACTACGGATTTCGGCTCCGTCATCTCCTCGATGGCGAACCGGACCCCCTCGCGACCCATGCCACTTTCCTTCATGCCGCCATAGGGCGCGAGGTCCGAGCGGTAGGTCGGGACCTCGTTCACCGTGACGCCGCCTACATCCAACCGCCGAATCGCCTCGAACGCCTCGCGCAGGTCGGCGGTGAATATGCCCGCCTGAAGTCCATAATCCGAGTCGTTGGTGATGTTGATGGCCTGATCCAGGCTCTCGACTACGTGCACTACGACCACCGGGGCGAATATCTCCTCTGCACTCGCCTTCACTGTCGTCGGCGGATTGTCAATCACTGTTGGCTGGAACAGCGTCCCCTCATGATCCCCGCCGATCAGCAGTCGCCCGCCCGCGGAGACCGCCTCATCCACCCATTCCTTTACCCTGTTAGCCGCAGCGAGCGTGGTCATCGGCCCAACGTCCGTATCCTCTTCGAGTTGATTGCCGACCTTGAACTTCCTGACCGCCGTCACCAGTTTTTCGACAAACTGGTCATGTACCTGCCGGAAGGTGAGGACTCGCTGTACCGAGACGCATATCTGCCCGGCAAGGGAGAATCCGCCTCGAGCGATCAGCCCGGCGGCGTCATTGAGGTCGGCGGTTGGGCACACTATCGCCGCCGCATTACCGCCGAGCTCCAGGACAATCTTCTTGAATCCTGCTCTCGCCCCCAGTCCCATGCCGACTTCCCGGCTCCCCGTGAAGCTGACCATTCGAACTCCGGTATGGGATATGAGACCGTTGCCGATCTCTCCTCCAGAGCCGGTAATGACGCTCAGGGCCTCAGGCGGCAGCCCGGATTCCAATAAGGTCTCTCCCAGCTTGAGGTCTGCCAGCGGAGTTGCGCTCGCCGGCTTCAGGATTATCGAATTCCCGCCTGCCAGTGCAGGGGCGAGCTTGTGCGACGCCAGCGACATCGGCAGGTTGAATGGAGTTATGGCGGCGATGACCCCCACGGGGAAGCGGTCATAGTATCCGATCCGGTTCTCCACTCCGGGAATCGCATCGAGCGGGAGAGTCTCGCCGTGAAGCCGATTCGCCTCCTCGCCGGCAAGCTGAAAAATCGTCGCTGCCCGCCCGACTTCGACCCTTGCCTCCCGAATGGTCTTCCCGACCTCCATGGAGATGGTGCGCGCGAAATCCTCCGATCGCTCGCGAATCAGGTCCGAGGCCTTGCGGAGGATGCCGCCGCGCTGGTGACGAGGCATGTCGCGCATGATCTCAAGTCCCCGGCAAGCTATTGAAACGGCTCGGGCCACGTCCGAGGCATCCGCACTCGGGATCGTGTCAATCACGCTGCCGTCGAACGGATTCCTGACCTCAGTCTTCCGATCCTTGTCAACCCACTCCCCGCCGATAAGCATCTTCATGGCTTCCTCCGGTTACGCATTACGTATCACGCATCACGGATTACTCTCCTATCCACGCCACCGCCTCGATCTCGATCTTCACGTCCTTCGGCAGTCGTGATACCTCAACGGTCACCCGAGCCGGCGGCTCTGTGCTGAAGAATTCGCCGTAGACTTCATTCACGGCGGCGAAATCTCCCATATCCTTCAGGAAGATGGTGGTCCTCACTATGTCCTGCATGGTAGCGCCCGAATCGTCCACTATGTTGCGAATATTGAAGAGCACTCGCTCCGCCTGCACGGCGGTATCTCCCTGCACCACCTCGCCGGTTTCGGGATCAATCGGTATCTGCCCGGAGATGAACAGGAATCCGCCCGCCTTGATTGCCTGCGAGTAAGGCCCGATTGCCGCCGGCGCTCTCTCTGTCCTTACTGGTTGTTTCCTCAAGTTAATCCCTCCAGTGAGATTTGCCGATAATTATGCTGGGAACATGGCCGCACAATTATATTCCCGCAAGCGGCCAAAAGCAAGCATATCTGCGGAATGAAGTCTTGGGAATGAAGCTCTTTCGTAAAAGCCTTTGTCTGCCGATAATCACAGAGATATTACCTCGGCCTGATCCCAGTCACGGAGGATTTGCTCATGAAGAGACGCAGCAGCCTGGAGTACAGGCTATGTCTGCTTGTTATGGGTCTGCTCTTTGCAATGCTCTTTGCCATTGGCCATGTCCAGATGACGGGCCAGCGCCAGGCATTGTTGGAGGAGAAAACAGAGAAATTCGAAAGCCTCTCGAAGGTTCTCGCGCTCACCTACACACCCATGGCAAACAAGAGCGACTGGGCTCTGTACAGGGAATTCACCCGGCGCTTCATGGACACCGACAAGGACATCTCCTACGTCATCATCACCGATGCGTATGGCAAGGTCCTTTTTGCCGACAGCCGTGAGACCTCTCCTCATCAATACAAGAATTTCATTGGCAAGCAGGCAAGTCGTCTCATGAGCCTGGTAGGCGGCCTGAGAGACAGCAATCCGGAAACCATGCGAGTAAACGTCCCGGCAATGGTCAGCAAGGACCAGCGCGGGATGATCACCGTGGCATTCGGTTCGCGATCGCTTGTCGCCGCCATTGAGGCGATGCAGACAAAGCTGCTGACTACGTTTGCCTTCGCATTCCTCGCGGGCCTCATAGGATCCATCCTTCTCGCCAAGGCCATTATATGCCCGCTTAAGAAGCTGATAACCGCCGCCCGAGCTGTCACAGCAGGCGATCTGAACGTAAGCGTTCCTGTTTCCTCTCATGACGAGATCGGGGAACTGACTGATTCGTTCAACACCATGGTCGCCTCACTCAAGGAAACCACTGAGAAGCTGATCGAGCGTGCGAACCTGGACAGCCTCACCGGACTCTACAACCACCGGTATTTCCAGGAGCGCGTGCGCTCGGAGATCAAGAGGGCGGAGAGGTACAGTCGTCCTATGTCGGTCATCATGCTGGACATAGACCACTTCAAGTCATTGAACGATGCTCATGGCCATCCTGTCGGTGATGCGGTCCTCGTTGATCTCGCGGAGGTACTGCTTGCCGAGGCCCGGAGAGACATTGACATCATCACTCGCTATGGAGGCGAGGAGTTCGCATTGATCCTCCCGGAAACCGAGCTGGAGGGCGCACGGTTCATCGCCGAGCGCATTAGGCTGGGTGTCCAGCGCCATGCATTCCAGGGCAAGGACGTTGAGACCGTGCCGGTGACGATCAGCCTCGGCATCGCACAGTATCCGATTCACAGCGCCGAGCCTGAGGGACTCATAATGGCCGCCGACCTGGCCATGTACCAGTCGAAGTCCATGGGAAGGAACATGACCACGTCCTTCAACCGGGATCTCAGGCCCAACCAGGATAACGATCCATACAAGCTGTATCTGCTTCTTCATGCGACCGACATGGGAACCATCGAGGCCATGGCGGCCGCAGTTGATGCGAAAAGCCAGCGGCCCCCCGGTTACACAAGGGAGTTGGTAGCCCATTCGGTTGCTCTCGCCCAGCAGCTTGGTATGTCTGAGGACGAGCAAAACGACGTCCGCATCGCGACCTTGCTCCATGATATCGGCAAGCTCGGCATCTCGGAGGCCATCCTGAGCAAGGAAGAGTCGCTGACGAAAGAGGAGCTCGCGATTGTCCAGAGCCACCCGATCCTCGGGCATGCCATCATTCAGAAGTCGCCGCACCTGAAATCCATGCTTCCGGGCATTCTCTCGCACCATGAGTGGTGGGATGGAAATGGCTACCCCGAGGGCCTGGCAGGCGAAAAGATCCCCAGGATCGCCCGCATCATTGCCGTCGTGGATGCATACTACGCTATGATCACGGACAGGCCGCATCGCAAGCGCAGGACCACCAAGGAAGCTGCGGCAGAGATTCTGAAGTGCTCGGGTTTGCAGTTCGACCCGACAGTCGTGGAAGCGTTCCTCGGTATGCTCGGCATAGTCCAACCCGAACTCCAGAACGCAGCATGATACTAGAACAGCCCCGATATCCGCCCGTTATCGTCAATATCAATCCGCTCGGCGGCAGGGCGCTTGGGGAGGCCGGGCATGGTCATGATGCTCCCGGTATAAGCCACGATGAACCCCGCCCCCGCCGACGCCTTCACATCCTTGACGGTGATCTGGAACCCATGCGGCCGGCCGAGTAAACTCGGGTTGTCAGAGAGCGAGTACTGGGTCTTCGCCATGCAGATCGGCAAGTCGCCGAGTTCCAGTTCCTCGAGTTGGCGGATCTTCTTGTCGGCCTCTTCGGTATAGACGACGCCCGCCGCCCCATAGATCTCGCTCGCGATCAGACCGATCTTCGACTTGACGTGCATTCGGGCATCGTAGAGCATCCTGAAGTGACTCGGCTTCTCGATCTCCTGAAGCACCATCTCCGCCAATTCGACTCCGCCCTTGCCGCCTTCCTCCCAGACGTTCGAGACTGACGCCGGCAGCCCGTGAACGTCGCATCTGAGCAGCAGGTAGTTGATCTCCTCGATGGTGTCGGTCGGGAACTTGTTGATGCAGACGACGAACGGCAGCCCGAAGACTCGCATGTTCTCACAATGCTTGATGAGATTGCCGAGCCCGCGCTCGACTGCCAGCATGTCCGGCTTTTCCAGCTCGGATTTCGGTACGCCGCCGTGCATCTTCAGCGCCCGAATGGTCGCCACGACGACGGTCGCATCCGGCACGAGTCCGCCGGCTCGGCATTTGATATTGAAGAACTTCTCCGCTCCGAGGTCCGATCCGAACCCCGACTCAGTGACGATATAGTCGGCCAGTTGGAGGCCCATCTTGGTGGCGATGAGGGAGTTGCACCCATGCGCAATATTGCCGAACGGCCCACCGTGAACGAATGCCGGAGTGCCTTCCATCGTCTGGACCAGATTCGGCTTGATGGCATCCTTCAACACCGCCGCCATCGCTCCGTGAGCCTTCAGGTCGCTTGCGGTGATCGGCTTGCCCGATTTGTCAAAGCCGGCGATGATCCTTCCAAGTCTCTCGCGAAGGTCCGCGAGGTCGTTCGAGAGGCAGAGGGTCGCCATGATCTCCGACGCCGCCGTGATGTCGAAGCCCGACTCCCTCGGCACGCCGTTCGGCTTCCCGCCGAGGCCGATCACGGCATTCCTGAGGGCGCGCTCGTTCATATCCATTACGCGCTTCCAGACGAGGGTCCGAGGGTCAATATCGAGGTCGTTGCCCTGATGAAGGTGATTGTCCAGCATGGCGGCAAGGAGGTTATGAGCCGTGGTGATCGCATGGAAATCGCCGGTGAAATGAAGGTTGATGTCCTCCATCGGGATGACCTGTGCATATCCGCCGCCTGCCGCTCCTCCTTTGATGCCGAAGCACGGACCCAGCGACGGCTCCCTGATGGCGATAGCGGTCTTCTTCCCCAGTCTGTGGAGCGCATCCCCGAGCCCGACGGTAGTGGTGGTCTTGCCTTCACCAGTCGGAGTGGGGGTAATGGCCGTGACGAGAATCAGCTTTCCTTTCGGATTCTCTTTGATCCGATCCATGACCGAGAGCGATATCTTGGCCTTTGTGCGGCCATACAGCTCCAGGTCCTCGCTGCTCAATCCAAGGGATTCGGCGATCTTTGTGATCGGTTTTGGCTTTGCGCTCTGCGCGATCTCCACGTCCGAAAGCATCTTCTGCACCACTCCTACTGTTCACTGTTCACCGTTTACTTCTGTGTTCGGAGATGTTACCACAGTCCGAAGTGATATTCAAGTTCCTGGACGAGTAGGCGGGCGCAAACCGGGGGTCACAAAAAAAAGACTCCCACCCCAGGAATGGGGTGGGGGCTTCAAGATGAAGAAGGTTTTTGTAATCGCTCACTGATATTATCGGAACAATACCTGTAAATCTAAACAGGTTTTCCCGATTTTTTTTCGCTTCCTGTCTGTCCTATCGCTGCTGTCAGTCCTATCCTGCTGGACTCTGATAGGATATTGCCGTAAAATCATCTATTGGTGGCCCAGTGGAAGTACTCGATTTTGTTAACTTTTCGAGGCTGCGGGCGTATAGATTTTATGATGCAGACGGCGACAAACTCGGTCAGGGAGACGGACGAGGAATTGATGGCCAGGTTCCAGGGCGGAGACTCGCACGCGATGGAAGAGCTCTTCGACAGGTTCCAGAAGCCGCTGTTCAATTTCTTCTACCGTATGGTGAGACGCCGGGAGACCGCGGAAGACCTGGTGCAGGAGACGTTTCTTAAGCTCTGCAGGTTCGGAAACAGCTTCTGCGGCGAAAACGCGAAGTTCACCACCTGGCTGTATTCCGTCGCCGGCAATCAATGCCGTGACTATCTGAGACATTCGGGCAGGCGGCCCGAGACGCCGATCGGCAACCTGGAGGACAGTCAGTCCGAAAACCAGATCGATTTCTATCACAGCAATGGCGAATCGCCCGTTGAGGAAAGCCTCATTCGAGCGGAGATTGGCGCGACTCTGAAAACGGCCATCAACCACCTGCCGGAAAAGGAGCGCACGGCCATCGTCCTGCGTGAGTATCAGGGCCTGGAATACAAGGAGATCGCGGAAGTCCTCGGCTGCCCCATCGGCAGCGTGAAGGTTCTGATCTTCCGGGCCAGGCAGCGTTTGAGGGAAAGACTGAAGGGCGTGTTCGATTGATAAAGAGGCGATCTATATGAAATGCAAAGAAGCGAAGATTCTGCTGTCGGCGATGATTGACGGCGAGCTGACTCCCAGCGAGGAGCTTGTACTGGAGCAGCACGTCTCGTCATGCGCCATGTGTGCGAAGGACAAAGCGGAGTTCATGCGTGTGAGCGAGGCAATGCCGCTTTGGGCGGACGCTGAGCCTTCTCCCTGGCTGGCAGAGAAATTCGCATGTAAGCTGGCCGAACTCCAGGGATATCGAACCGAGCGCATGCCTCGGAAGGGATTCAGATGGGGCATCGCGAGCGCTGCAACCGCAGCGTTCGCGGCAGCGGTACTTGCGATCGGGTTGCTGATCCACAGCAATGTCCCGCAAGCCCCGATGCAGGCGAAAGTCGCGCCGACGACGACGAAGGTCATTGCGCCCACTCCAAATCCCGAGCCCAAGACCCTCGTCGCTGAAAACAATCCAGTCACGCCGCCGGTTCCTGTTGCGACTACCTCTCGTCACACGAAGAGGTCGGCATCGCATTACACCGCTCCGGTGCATCGTCCGCAGCCCGAAACGATCATAGCTGCCATACCGCCGACTCCCACGCCGTCTTCTGAGGGGGGCGTTTCCGGGCCGACGGTAGCCATGGCAGTTGTCGCCAAGAGCGTGATTACCGAAAACCTGGGCGAGGCAAGCCTCGCCATGAACGACACCATCGAACGAGTGCGCGGGAACCTGCAGAAATCAGTTGACCTGATGGTTTCCCAACCTCCCGTGCCTGTGACCGACAGCACTCATGCCAATGGAGGAACTCCATGAAAACACGAAGCCTCATTCCGATCATAGTCATAGCCGTCATTATGACCGCAGGTCAGGCTATCGGGGCCGAACGTCCCAAGGGCCTGATGGCGAATCTGGGTTTGCCTATCTATCCCGGCGCAAAGCTCGTCACTGAAGGGACGCTGACCGCCGGGCAGTTGCTGAATGACATACTCAGCGCCTACGGCCCGCTTCTGGGCCTGCATGACGTGGAACGCGTCAGCAATGCCAGGTACTCGCTCGACGCCCAGGCCGACTCACGTAAGGTCTTCGATTTCTATGGGCCGGCGATCATTGAGCATGGCTGGAAGAAGAACTTCGAGGACCTGGAAAACAAGAATATCACCGCCGTCTTCTTCAACGAGGGGATGGGCCTCCTTTATCTGGATATAGACCCCCCTGGCGCCGGTGATCGGGAGTTCACATTCATGCGGGTGTTCGGCAAGATAGACCCCTCGAAGGCTGTCCACCAGCAGATGGAATCTGATCGCGCAGCTTCCGCCGGTCCTCCGCCTGCCCAACTGGCGGGAGTTGGGAACACGGCGGACAAGGAGTCCAACGTCCACTATCAGTCTGAGGCCAGGATCCCTGTGAGCCAGCCTATATCCCTGCCGCCTTCACAGCGGCTTCACGTCAAGTTTGCAACATCCGATATCAGGGCTAAGATACTGGACCGCAATACCGCCGAGATATCGCTTCAGCAGAAATCGGACGATCCCGGCGAGCTGCAGAGACTTGGGGAGCGGCTGGTGCTTGCGGTTACTCCGAAAGCCGGCGTGGATGAAGTCCTGCTTCCGTCCAATGTCCCATTGCTCATCGAACTGACTGACGGTTCGCTGACGCTCACCACCGGCCCGAATCCTGCGGATAGGCCTTTGAAGTTGAGTATCATTTCGACTGGCGCTCCCGTGACTCTCCAGTCGTTCCCGCTGGTCTCGGGCGTCCATAAGATCAAGTCCCTCGGCGGTGAGGTGGATGTCATACTCTCGGTAGTCGAAGGCGGCGCGCTGGACGTGGAAGTCACCGGCAAGGCCCTGACATTCGTCCTCCCGCGAAGCGCGTCTGCGACTCTGGACGCATTTGCCTCGTCGGGCAAGATTGATAATCTGACAGGCATCCAGCCTGAGGAGTCTTCCGACAATCACATGAAGTTCCGAATGGGCGCCGGGAAGGCGAACCTCACTTTGCGAGCCATCAACGGCACGGTCTGCATCAAACTCGCCGAATAGGTGGACTCTTGCCCTCCCCGCCCATGAGAAAGGCGTCCCGCGAATCGGGACGCCTTTTGTTATGTGCCTGGCAAAAAAAATCGCCCCGATTTCTCGGGGCATTTTAGTTTAGGAAGGAGAAAAAGATGTTGCTTTCCACTTATCCTTTAATGCAAGAATCGTGCCATTCGCGAAATTTCCCAGGAAATCGTTTACAAAAGTTTTCCCCACACTCGGATGACGCCGGAAATAGGCGAAAAAAAACGCCCGCCGCGTTAGGGCGACGGGCCGATTTTGGAAGGAGAAAAAGATGTTAACTTCCGGGTAGTATTACCTGCAAGAATCGTGCCAAAACTGTTACTATTACCAGGTAATCCCCAAATTGAGTTGCAAAAGAGCGAAAAAAAACGCCCGCCGCGCTAGACGACGGGCCGATTTTGGAAGGAGAAAGAGATATTACTTTCCGGGTAGTATTACCTGCAAGAATCGTGCCAAAACCGTCATTATTACCAGGCAACCCCCAAAAAGACTCTCCAGCTTCCAGCTATGAACTTCCAACGCTTGGCTTTGAACCGAGCGCCTTTTCATGCTATAATCGCATGCAAGGTAGGAAACCATGGCCAAGACGAACGTTAAATACGTTTGCCAGCAGTGCGGCTGGAACTCCCCGAAGTGGCTCGGACGATGCCCGGACTGCGATCAGTGGAACACCTTCGTCGAGGAAGTCAGTTCGCCGACCGCCAAGCGGGAACCGGCCGTAATCTACAATCCGCCCAAACTTATTTCCGATATCACCATTGGCTCGGACCATCGCCAATCGAGCGGCATCGGCGAGTTCGATCGGGTCCTCGGCGGGGGGATGGTCCCCGGCTCGGTGATCCTCATCGGCGGCGACCCCGGCATCGGCAAGTCCACGCTTCTAACCCAGGTCGCCGGCAACCTGAGCAGCGAGGGGCGCACGACCCTCTACGTCTCCGGCGAAGAGTCGGTCGAGCAGATCAAGCTCCGAGCAGGCAGGCTGGGGATTACCACCAACGATATATATCTCGTGCCCGAGACGGATGTGGAGCAGATCGAGGCGTGCATCAACTCGATCAACCCCAGCGCGGTCATCATTGACTCCATTCAGACGATGCACGACCAATCCCTCGAATCCGCCCCTGCGACCGTCAGCCAGGTAAGGTCCTGCACGGCGGTCTTCACCCGGATTGCCAGGACTTCGAATATCCCAGTCTTCATCATTGGCCACGTGACCAAGGAAGGGGCGATCGCCGGGCCGAGGGTGCTGGAGCACATGGTGGATACCGTCCTCTACTTCGAGGGCGATCGCCATCAGACCTACCGAATCCTCCGCGCCGTGAAAAACAGGTTCGGCTCGACCGACGAGTTGGGAATCTTCGAAATGCGGGAGGAGGGGCTGATGGAGGTTGCGAATCCATCGGAGATCCTGCTCTCGGAGCGATCGCTCCACGGGCCGGGATCGGTCGTGGCGGCGACCATCGAGGGCACTCGGCCGCTCCTGGTGGAGGTTCAGGCGCTTGTGGCGCCGTCCTACTTCGCCGCCCCGAGGAGGATGGCGACCGGCGTGGACTACAATCGCACCATGCTTATCCTGGCCGTCCTGGAAAAGAGGGTAGGGTTGAGTCTGGCGAATAAAGATGTGTACGTCAACGTTGCCGGCGGGGTGAAGATTGTCGAGCCGGCAGTTGACCTGGCCATCGCAGTCGCGGTGGCATCGAATCTGAAGGAGCAGGCGGTTGATCCCGCATGTGCCGTGATCGGCGAGGTCGGCCTCGCCGGGGAAGTTCGAAGCGTCAGCCAGATCGAGAAGCGAGTCCGTGAGGCAGCAAGGCTCGGCTTCGAGCGGATGGTCGTCCCGTATCACAGCAAGCAGAAGGCAGGCAAGATTGACGGCATCCAGGTCATCGGCGTCGAGTCGGTCTACCGAGGCGTCGAAGTCGCCATCGGCGAGTTCAAGAGGAAGAAGGCATAGGTCCCATAGGTCCTATATGTCCCATAAGTCCCATGACCAAAGACTCAACATTGCATCTACTAGGTGCCATTGAAGTACAAAAGTGCCGGCGAAATGCCGTCATCCTCGCGCACAACTACCAGTTGGGCGAGATACAGGACGTCGCTGATTTCGTGGGTGACTCCCTGGAGCTGAGCCGGAAAGCCGCCGAGACCGAGGCGGACACTATCGTCTTCTGCGGCGTCCATTTCATGGCCGAGACCGCCAAGATCCTGTCGCCCCAGAAGACCGTCCTGCTCCCCGACCTCGAAGCCGGCTGCCCGATGGCGGACATGATCACCGTCGAGCAGCTTCGTGAGTTCAAGACCAAGTATCCCGGCCGCCCGGTCGTGGCCTACGTGAATACCTCCGCCGCCGTGAAAGCCGAAGTTGACATCTGCTGCACCTCCGCCAATGCCATCAAGGTCGTCGAGTCCCTCGACGCCGATGAGATCATCTTCATTCCCGACATGTGCCTGGCGGATTACGTGGCCTCCAAGACCAAGAAGAAGATCATCCCTTATCCGGGCTTCTGCCCGACGCATCATCGCATACTTCCCGAGGACATCCTGAGGCAGAAGGCGCTCCATCCCGATGCCCTGGTGATCGTCCATCCCGAGTGCACTCGTGCGGTCATCCAGCTTGCTGACGGCGTGTTCAGCACCTCCGGGATGATCCGATTCGCGAAAGAAAGCCCGGCGGAAGAATTCATCATCGGCACTGAGAAGGGAATCCTTCATCGGCTCAAGAAGGATAGCCCCGACAAGAAGTTCTATGCGCCAACCGAGCATACCATCTGCCCGAACATGAAGAAGATCACGCTGGAGAAGCTCGCATGGTCGCTGGAGGACAATCAGTATCCAATCGAGCTTCCGGCCGATATAATCGAAAAGGCCCGCGGGGCCATCGAGCGGATGATAGCAATAGTGTAGGGGGCTTTAGACAACAGACCTTAGACTTCAGCGTCCGGTCGGTCTGTCCCTAAAGTCTAACGTCTAGAGTCCATGAAGGTCTGCAAATGCGCATTTTACTCATCCTACTCTTGGCAGTCATGCCGCTAGAGCGAGCATCCCGATCCGTCGGGACAGCCCACGCGCAGGAGGCACAATTGGCGGCGACCATCACCATCAAGCCCGATCAGCCCATCGGAACGATCAATCCGAATATCTACGGCCATTTCACGGAGCACCTCGGCGGCGTCATCTATGACGGCATCTGGGTCGGCCCCGACTCGAAAGTCCCCAATGTCAACGGCATCCGCAAGGACCTGGTTGACTACATGAAGCGCATCAGTCCGCCGGTGATTCGCTGGCCGGGCGGGTGTTTCGCGGATCGGTATCACTGGATGGACGGCATCGGCCCGAGGGATCAGCGCCCGAAGCGATATGGCAGGTGGAACGACAATACGGAAAGCAATCAGTTCGGCACCCATGAGTTCGTCGAGTTCTGCCGCCTCGTCGGCGCCGAGCCCTACTTCGCCGCCAATGTTGGCACCGGCTCTGCAGAGGAATTCCAGCAATGGGTAGAGTACTGCAATGCCCCCGCCGGCAAAACAACCCTCGCCGAGCTGAGAGAGAAGAACGGGAGCAAAGAGCCCTTCAACGTCAAGTATTGGGGCGTGGGCAATGAGTCCTGGGGATGCGGCGGCAACTTCACCCCCGAGGACTACTGCACCGAGTATCGCAAGTTCACCACCTGGCTGCCTGGCTACGGCGTGCCCCTTTTCCTCGTCGGATGCGGCCCTTCCGGCAATGATGTGAATTGGACCAAGCGCTTTTTCGTCAAGTATCATGATTACACCCCCGCTCCGATCAATGGCTGGGCGCCTCACTATTACTGCGGCAGCGCCGGAAATGCCCTCGAGTTCACCGACGACCAGTGGTATCAGTTGATTGCACAGGGCTTCGAGATGGACAAGCTGGTTCATGACCAGTGGGCAACTCTCGGGGAGTCCGATCCCAAGCACGACATAAAACTCATCGTTGACGAGTGGGGCGCATGGCATCCCGGCGGCACCGAGATCAACAAGGCCCATACCTTCGAGCAGATGAGCACTCTGCGGGACGCGGAGGTCGCGGCAATCACTCTGGATATCTTTAACCGGAATTGCGACAAGGTGGCGATGTCGTGCGTGGCCCAGCTAATCAACAATCTCCACTCGCTCTTCCTGGCGGATGGGCCGAAGTTCGTGGCAACGCCGAACTTCTATGTCTATGAGATGTATAAGATCCACCAGGGCGCGACCGGCATCCCGATCGAGATCGCCTCACCCCTCACCAAGTACAAGGTCGGCAGCGATGAGCGCACGTTCCCCAGCCTGCTGGGCTCGGCCTCGATGAGCGGGAAGACGATCCATATTTCCATCGTTAATACCAACGTTCACGAACCAATTGAGGCTTCGGTCAACCTGGGAAGCTTGAAGGTCAAGGGTGGGAAGCAGACGGTCCTGACGGCGAAGGACATCCATGCCCACAACACATTCGACAAGCCGAATGAGGTCGTCCCGACTTCCCAGCCGATCACAGTCTCGGGGAGCGCATTTGAGCATACCTTCCCTCCTGCTTCGATAACTATGTTGAAACTGGAAGCACAATGAGCACTCTGTTTGAACCTGCCATAATCGGGAAAAGGACGTATGGCATGATACCGGTATGTGTGCTGACGGACACTATTACTGCGTCTGCCCCCGGCAGGGCAGGGATCATCGGCAACCCGACCGATATGTACAGCGGGAGCGTGATCTCTTGTTCGGTCGGCGAGCGCGCTCACTGCCGCCTCAGCCCGTCCGACGAACTGGTCATCTCCGTCGGCGACGAATCCGAGGTCATCCGCGACCTGAGCTGCCTCTATTGTGATATCGGCCCACTTCAGATCGCCAAAGCCGCCCTGGAAGCGCTCGATATTGACCCGGAGGATCACAAGTTCTCCCTGCAAGTCTGGACCGATGTTCCTGAGCGAGCGGGGCTTGGGGGCTCCACCTCTATTCTCTCCTGCATCGTCGGATGCCTCCTGGCATACATCGGTCTCGAGTTGAACAAATACGAGACCGCGGAGATGATTCGCAAGGTCGAATCTGATATAATGAAGGTGACCTGTGGCTATCAGGACAGCTACATGGCGGTCTTCGGCGGCCTGAACTATATGGATTTTCGGGAGAAGCAGTGGATGAGGCAATCGGCCGACGAGCCCTATGCAACTATCGAGCCACTGGGCGACATGGTCCGCGAGCTGCCCATGATCCTCGCCCATACCGGCGTCAAGCACAGTTCCGACTCGGTTCACAAGACCCTCAGGGAGCGCTGGCGGGAGGGTGAGAAGAAAGTCGTGGATGCTTATCGCCGAATAGGTGAGATCGGCCGCCTTGGGAAAAAGGCCCTGCTGGCGCATGATTGGCCGACTCTCGGAGTGCTGATGAATGAGAACCATGCCATCCAGCGCGACCTCGGCGGATCGGGCGAATCGAACGAGATACTCATCCGTGCCGCGCTCGAGAATGGTGCTCTCGGCGCAAAGTTGGCGGGTGCAGGCGGAGGAGGGACGATAATCGCACTGGCCGAGAATCCTCGATCCATTGGCGAGGCTCTCCTCGCCGCAGGTGCTGATAGGGTGTTCGGCCTTCAGCCTTCCGAGGGCCTGATCGTAGAAAGGGAATTATAACACTGGACGTTAGACTTTAGACTTTAGGTCCGGACTGGTTTTCCCTGAAGTCTGTAGTCTAAAGTCTGAAGTCCAAGTCGGGAGTAAGTAATGATCATCACGAGCAGAGCGCCGGTGCGCGTTGATTTCGCGGGCGGTTGGACCGATGTGGATATCTTCGCCAAGGCGGCAGGGGGCGCGGTCCTGAATGCCGCCATTGATAAGTATGTCACCGGCAAAGTGGAGACTCGCGAAGACCCGAACGGTGACAGCCAGGGGATAACTATCTCCTACCAATCACAGCTTCCCGCCGGCTCGGGCCTCGGGACCTCGTCGGCGCTGAATGTCGTCTGGCTCAGCCTGGTCAAGGCGCAGATTACCAATGCCGACGACCGGAAGATGATCGCCAATCTCGCGTATGAGCTGGAGGCGATCCTGGGAATCCTCGGCGGCAAGCAGGACCAATACGCCAGCGCCCTCGGTGGAATTAACTTCATGACGTTCGGCGAGAAGGTGGAAGTCGAGCCGCTCAATGTGCCTCCGAAAGTCGTCAAGGAGTTGGAGGATCGGCTGGTGCTCTGCTATACGGGCAAGTCCCGGCTCTCGGGCGACATCCACGAGAACGTCTGGGGAGCATATCGCCGGGGCGCACCGGAGACGGTTGATGCCCTCTCCACCCTGCGCAATGTTGCCTTCAGCATGAGGTATGTACTCCTTCTCGGGCGTCTGAATGAGTTCGGCGAGCTGATGAATGAGAACTGGGCCGCTCAGAAGAAGCTCGATGATTCGATCACCAATGAGCAGATCGAGACGTTGTTCGAGGAGGCGTTCAAGAATGGAGCCGTTGGCGGTAAGGCATGCGGGGCCGGCGGCGGGGGATGCGTGCTCTTCTTCGCAGACAAGGGCCGCCGCACGGATGTCGAGCAGGCAACCGAGAAAGTCGGCAGCCACATTATCCCGTTCAAGTTCGAGTTCGGCGGCCTTCAGATTACCTAGGAAGTAATCCGTAATCCGTAATGCGTAACCGAACCAACCCCTTACGGATTACGAATTACGCATTACGCGTCAGTTTTCCGTATAATAAGGTATGTTCTTCTTGCTGCCATTCGGCAACGATAGGCGCACAACCAGGTTCCCGGCCATCACCTATTCGCTGATCGCTGTGAATATGGCGGTGTTCCTGTGGCTTCTCCCGATCGATCACCGATCGGCAATGCAGTCGTTCGGCCTCATCCCGATATACCCCTCGATCAGGAGCATTATCACCTCGATGTTCGTCCATGCCGACCCATTCCACCTGGCCTGGAACATGCTCTTTCTCTGGCTGTTCGGCCCGAATGTCGAAGATGCGCTCGGCAGGATGGAATACACCATCTTCTATTTCGGCAGCGGGGTCGCGGCGGGCTTGCTTCACATACTAGTGTCAACCGCCTATACCCCCTCAGCCGCCGACATCCCCATGGTCGGCGCATCCGGTGCGATTGCCGGGATACTGGGAGTCTTCGCAATCCGGTTCTACAAGACCAGAATCAAGATATTCTACTACCTGGGGATTTTCTTCTATCCTCTGAAGTGGGGTACATTCACCGTCCCGGCGTTGATCGGCTTAGAGCTATGGTTCGTTCAGCAGCTTTTCGGCGGGCTGATGGGTATCCTGCACCCGGAGTCCGGTGGAGTGGCCTATTGGTCGCACATCGGTGGAATGCTTTTCGGGGCCGTGCTTGCGGCAGCGCTTCGCATGGGAGTCGCCGGCTCTCAGGAATACCTGATGACCGATGCCATGGAGGATCTCAATCAAGGCTCGACTCTTGGGGCCGCTGAGAACCTGAAGGCCTTTCTCGCCAATGACCCCGATAATGCCGACGTTCACGGTGAGCTGGGGAAGATCTATGCAATCCATCAGGATGCGTCCCAGGCGCTCCCTCACTTCAGGCGAAGCATTGACCTTCACCTGAGCAAAGGAGACCGTCACAAGGCGGTCGGGCGGTTAGCGGAGATGAGGCACTACTTCCCGAATACCCAGCTCGACTTGCGGTCGCAATTCCAATTGGCGAGGTATCTGTTGGAGGTAGACTGCCATGAGCCTGCATTGCAGCTATTCGACGAGGTGGCTGCCGCATATCCGGGCACTCCCGAGGGCGAGATGTCTCTCATGAAAGCCGGTGAGCTCGCCGCTTCCTTCGGCGATCGCCCGCGAGCCGTCCTCTACTACCAGCGCTTCCTTAGACAATACCCCGAAAGCATCTACCGGGCGATGGTCGAGAAGGCACTCGCAGGCTTGCAGACGGAGTGAAAGGTTGTCAGTTTTAGGTTTTGGGTTGTAGGGAGCCATATAACCCATAACCTTCCCTACGGCAGTGCCTTCACTGCCTCCACATAATCCTTGAGCCCATCCACCGACTGCACGTACTTGAATTCATTCGCCCGGATGACCGACGCCAGGCCGGGATCTATGCCGTCCAGCTCTTTGATATAGTTCGAAGCCGCTTCCGCCTCACTCTTTAGATCATTGATCGAGGTGATCCGTTCATCCGCCTTCGGGTGAGTCCTCATCCAGCTCGCGATCTTCGTGTCGCTGGTCAGCTCCATGTCCTTCAACTTCCCCAGCAGCGTGAACTCGGCCTCCGGGCGGAAGCTCGTCCGCTGGACGTACGTGTAGCCGTATTGATCGGCCTCGGCTTCATAATGCCTGTCATACCCGCGAAGCACCAACTCCCGTACGAAATCCGACAGGAAACTGAGGTCCTGGCCTGTAAGGATGCTCGCCAAGACTCCCAAAGTCGCCGCCTTCTGAGCCCGCCGATATTGCCTCACTCCGTGCTCTTGCTCCACGTGGGAAATCTCGTGAGCCAGCACCGCCGCCAGCTCATCATCCGATTCCACAGCTCCCAGCATCCCGGTCGTGCAATAGATGTACCCGGCCGGGGCGGCGAATGCGTTGATCTCATCGGAGTTCAGCGCCGTGAAGACGTA
>DASRZD010000083.1:0-3172 GCA_035686805.1 Armatimonadota bacterium | reverse complement strand
CATGAGCGAGGTCTACTTCGCCGATTATGCGAAACCTTTTGTCGAGCGGCTCGTAAAAGAATATGACAAAACCGGCTTGTGGAGCATCTACCATGCGAGCGAGGAGAAGGTCGGCCATCTGAAGCTCCAGGCCGATATGGGTGTGAGTATCCTGAGCGTCGGCCCGGGGCTGGATATGGCGGCCGCGAAGGAGGCGGTCGGGGGCAAGGTCTGCCTGATCGGCAACCTCGACCCGGTCAACATCCTCATGAACGGCACGCCCGAGCAGGTGGCGTCCGAGGCCGAGAGGATCATGCGAATCGGCAGGCAGAATGGCGGCTACGTCTTCAACACCGGCGAGATGGTCCCCCGCGACACGCCGATCGAAAACATGGAGGCGATGCTGGCGGCTGCAAGGAATGCCTGATTCACCACAGAGACACAGAGGGCACCGAGAAAAGCTATGAGATTAGCGAGAACTATTCTGGTTTTGCTCCTAATCCCCGTCATAGCGGGGGCGGGGTCTTTGCCGCCGGTGGTGACGGCTAGGAAGGTTGCGGATGCCGAGGCGATTTGGAATCAGCCGGCGCAGATTCAGGGGTTCCTGAATCTCAGGGGCGCTAGTAAGCCGACCCAGCAGACGGAGGTCAGGCTGGCGTACGACGACGCCAACTTCTACGCCGCCTTTCGGTGCTATCAGTACGACAATCCGATTGCGGCATACTCGGAGCACGACGGGCCTGTGTGGCGGGACGACTCGATCGAGGTCTTCCTTGATCCTCTGTGTGACGGCAAGACCTACTTCCATTTCATCGCAAATGCCGCGTGCGTGAAGTTCGAGAGCAAGGGGGTCGGCCCGAAGCCCGAATCATGGGATGGGGAATGGCAGGCTGCAATCGCAAAGGAGGACAAGGCCTGGACAGCGCTAGTGACCATCCCGTTCGCCTCGATTGGCTTTGCCCCACCAGCTTCAGGGATGGCCTGGAACGCGAACTTCTGCCGGCATGAGGTAGCCAGGAATGAGATGAACTCCTGGTCGCCGGTGATCAATGGGTTCCCCGAGCCGGAACGCTTTGGGCAGATTATCTTCGGTGATGAGAATGCTCCGAGCCCATGGGCAGAACTGCCTGAGATCGGCGCACCCGGGGTCTACGGGTTGACCGTGCCCGGCAGTTTGAGCGCCGAAGTCCTTTGCGACGGCAAGGTCATCGGCGGCAATTACGGCCTGCAGCAGTTCTATTTCAATATTCGAGAGGAAGGCAAACACCAGTTGAGCGTCGCCTTCAAGGATGCGGCCGGCGAGCTGATCGCCAGGACGCCGCCTGTGGAGATGAACATCCCGGCTCACGGCACTCGACTTGCCATGTACCGGCGAATTGTTCTCGGCCTGAAACCGAATAACCCTCAGCAGGCGAAGGAGCTTTCTGGCCTAAAGGAGTCGCTAAGCCAGATCGCCGACTTCGAGCGAGGGGCAAGGGGCGGCAAGACCATGTGGCAGGACCTCGGCGATAAGCTGGACCACATCGAGGGCCAAGTCAGTCGGGTGAGGTTCGCGTGCGTGGACAAGAAGGGGGTCGGCTACGTCGTCGGAGCTGAGACCCCATTGCGGAAGGTCTTCCGGGACAAGTTCTTCGAGGGGACGATCGGCGAGCCGGCCAAAGTCTCCGCCGCCAGGAACGAATATGAAGCCGTGCAGGCGGTCGTGCTGGCGTATGACAAGGCACTCGAAGACGTGGAGGTGTCGGTCTCGGCACTCCCGGTCGAGGTCACGCTCAATCTGGTTGATTACGTCAAGACCCGCAAGCCGGGATATGAGGTGGATTACGTCGGCTGGTGGCCCGATCCGCTGATGGACATGAAGCCGTTCGATGTCCCGGCCGGCGGCATCCAGCCAATCTGGATAACGGTCCATCCGAAGGAGGACACGCCTGCGGGAGTCTACTCAGGGGAGATAACCATCAAGCCGGCCAATGCCCCTGTGACGACCATGCCGTTGGAGGTCCGGGTGTGGGACTTCGCGCTCCCAAAGGAGTCGCACCTGAAGACGGCGTTCGCCCTCTTTGAACATGAGCTCGCCGCCTGGTATGGAGGATGCACACCCGAGATACGTCGGGCGTACTATCAATTCCTGCTCGACCATCACATCAACCCGACGAACATCTACTCGAAGACGCCCGTTCCATCACTGGAGGATCTGCCGTTCTGCATCGAGCTCGGCATGAATGCCCTCTGCCTCGCCTATACCCATAACAAGAGCGAAGAGGACCGTGCGGAACTCAAGAAAACGCTTGCGGAATTCAAGTCCACCGGGGCATGGGACATGGCCTACATCTACGGCTTCGACGAGATACGGCCGGAGAAGTACGGCGAGCTTCGGGACATGTACGGTTGGATTAAGGAGCAATTCCCCGACCTGCCGAGGATGTGCACGGTCGTCCCCAATGAGCACCTTAAGGGCTATGTGGATATCTGGGTGCCGCTGACCGCCAACTTTAATCAGAAAGACGCCGAGGAGTATACGAAGGCAGGGGATCAGGTGTGGTGGTACGTATGCTGCAATCCTGGCGCTCCGTATCCGAACTTCTTTGTTGACTATCCTGCGATCGACCCCCGAATCCTCTTCTGGATGAACTGGAAGTACCACGTGCCGGGGTTCCTTTACTATGCGATGAACATGTGGACGTCTAATCGGAGTCCACAGGCCTCGACCGAACAGATTCCCCAGGAAGATCCGGCGGTCCGACAGGCGATCAGAGAGGGCAAGCGCTGGCCGGAAGTCCCCTGGAATACCTTCACCTTCGCCAACTTCAACGGGGATGGCCACCTAATCTATCCCGGCCCGGGCGGCAAGCCGCTGAGCTCGATCCGGCTGGAGTGCGTCCGGGACGGGATCGAGGACTATGAGTATCTTTACCTGTTGAACGAGTTGGTGAGCAAAGGCAAGGGGAGTCCGGCCTTACTCGCCAAGGCAAGGAAGTTGCTGGCCATGGAAGAAGTCGTGCGGTCACAGACGGACTATACCCTCGATCCCGAGGCGCTCCTAAAGAGCCGTGAGGCCATCGCCCGAACTATCGAGCAACTCCAACCGTGAACGTTTTTCAGTGCTTTTGCTTGCCTTTGCTCTGCTTCTTCGGCTTCTTGCTCTTGGATTTCGGCTCAATGGGATCGTTGACGTTCGAGCCAGCCTTCTTGC
>DASRZD010000082.1:0-11653 GCA_035686805.1 Armatimonadota bacterium | reverse complement strand
CGCCACTCTGGAGGAGATGGGCCAGCTCGATAACACCGTCATCGTCTTCGCGGGCGACAACGGCTATCTCCATGGCGAGCACGGACAGGGCGACAAGCGCGTGATGTATGAGGAATCAATCCGCATCCCGATGGTCATGCGCTATCCGAAGCGGGTCAAACCCGGCACGCTGGTGAACCAGATGGCGCTCAACATAGACCTCGCGCCCACGTTCCTCGACCTGGCGGGAGTCAAGTCGCCGGCGGGAGTCCAGGGCGAGTCATGGCGACCATTGTTTAACGGCAAATCGGCTGATTGGCGGAAGGACTTCTACTACGAGTATGACCTGGAGACGCCGTATGTGCGGAAACCCGAAGTTCGAGGCATTCGGACCGAACGATGGAAATACGCCGAGACGCCTCTGCTCCAGGATATTCCGGAGCTGTACGACCTGAAGGACGATCCGTATGAGATGCACAACCTCCAGGGCAAACCGGAGTACGTGAAGATTCAGGCTGACTTGAAAGCCAGGCTAACGGAGATGGAGAGGGAGGCGGGATATGCTAAGTAGAAGAGATTTCCTGAAAGGCGCAGGCGCGGCAGTGGCAACTCTGCCGTTGCTGAGCTTGCCCGCCGAAGCCTTGGCGGAGGAGCGGCCGAATTTCGTCTTCATCTTCACGGACGACCAACGCTACGATGCGATGAGTTGCGCCGGCCATCCGTTCATGTTCACCCCGAACATGGACCGCATTGCGAAGGAAGGCGTGCGGTTCACCAATGCCTTTGTCACCATATCGCTTTGTGCTCCCAGCCGGGGATGCTTCCTGACCGGGAAATACGCGCACAGTCACGGGGTGGTCAACAACAGACTCCCGTTCGATGATAGCCAGGTTACTTATCCCCGACTTCTTCAACAGGCCGGGTATGATACCGCGTTCATCGGCAAGTGGCACATGGGCGGCCAGGAAGGCCCCATGCCGGGCTTCAACAGGTGGGTCAGTTTCAAGGGTCAGGGCGCGTACATCGACCCGCAGATGAACGTCGACGGTGAGCAGGTCAAGGCGACCGGATACATGACCGATATCCTGACGAAGCATGCCGTTGAATGGCTGAAGAAGCCCAGGAATGCGCCCTTCTGCCTGTATCTCCCCCACAAGGCCTGCCACGGTCCCATGATTCCCGCCGTCCGGCACTCCAGGCTCTACTCGGACGTGAAGATCGGTCGGCCGTCAAATTTCGACGATGACTATGAGGGCCGCCCGACGTGGTTCAAATTGGGTATGGAGAAGGGCCATGACTTCAGGGGTGCACTTGTGGACCCCAAGGAATTCGACGAGTACGTCAAGAACTACTGCCGGAGTCTGATAGCGGTGGACGATAGTGTCGGCAGAATCTTCGATGCTCTGGAGGAGACAGGCCAGCTCGATAACACGGTCATCATCTACTCCAGCGATAATGGGTTCTTCCTGGGCGAGCATCACCGAATTGACAAGCGAACGGCGAATGAGGAATCCATCCGCATCCCGATGCTCATGCGGTACCCAAAGCTGATCCGGCCCGGAACCGTTAAGGACGACATGGTGCTGAACATTGACGTTGCGCCGACGGTCCTGCAGCTCGCCGGAGTCAAGATACCTGAAGCGGTCGAGGGAAGGTCATGGTGCGACTTGTTCGGAAAAGGGAAGAGGCCGTGGCGCGATGAATGGCTTTATGAGTACTTCGAGGATCCGGGATTCAGGCGAACGCCGACCATGCGGGCAGTCAGGACCGACCGGTGGAAGTACATCGAGTACTCCAGGGAGGGCGAGATTTCGGAGCTTTATGACTTGAAGGGCGACCCCTTGGAGCTTCACAATCTGATTGACGATCCGAAGCATGTAAGTGTGCTTAGCAATATGAAGGCGAGGCTGGCCCGTCTTCTCAAAGAAACGAATTATGGGAGGGAAAATGAGACTCAAGGGCAGTGAGACCGAGAAGAACCTGCTGAAGGCGTTCGCAGGGGAGTCGCAGGCCAGGAACAGATACACGTTCTTCGCGAGTCAGGCAGTGAAGGAAGGCTTCCAGCAGATATCCGCCATATTCACGGAGACCGGGGATAACGAGAAGGAGCACGCCAAGCGATTCTTCAAGTTCCTGGAGGGCGGCGACACCGAGATCCTCGCGACTTACCCCGCGGGGCGGATCGGGACGACGAGCGAGAACCTGATGGCGGCGGCAGCCGGTGAGCGAGAGGAGTGGGGCTCGATCTATCCGGGCTGCGCCGAGACCGCACGCAAGGAAGGATTCGACGAGATAGCGACGGTCTTCGATGAGATCGCCGAGGTCGAGGCGCATCACGAGCGGCGATATCTCAAGCTCCTGGAAAACGTCCAGAACGGCAAGGTCTTCAAGCGTGACAAGGCGGTCGCATGGAAGTGCCGGAATTGCGGCTACGTTCACGAGGGTGCGGGAGCGCCGATGGTCTGCCCGGCCTGCGCTCATCCGAGGGCATACTACGAGATATTCATGGAGAATTACTAACTCAGCAATTAGTGCTTGGTGCTCAGTTACCAGGCACTATGCACGAAGCACCAGGCACTATGCACTACAAAGCCATCGCATTCGACTTCGGAAATACCCTGTGCCCGTGGGATGAGGAGCAGTACTGGGAGGTCACTCGCACGGCCCTCAGTCATATGTGTGCGCGTATACCGGGCAAGGACCTCGATGCCGTGCTGGACACCTTTTCCAGGTATCGGAATGAGGACTCGTCCATCAACTTGCCGCAGTCTCTGGAGAACGACCTGCCGGGAATCTACCAGAAGACCGCAACCGAGATGTGCGGCAAGCCGCTCTCATCCGCCGATCTGGCGGACCTGGTGGATGCGCACGTAAAGGCGTTCGTCGGGGTGTGCAACGCACCCAAGGGCTTGAAAGAATTCCTCGCCCGGTTATCGTCGAAGTATCGGCTGGCCCTGCTCTCGAACTACCCGCTTCCGGACGCGATCCGCCTCTCGCTGGTAAAGTTTGATGTCGAGAAGTTATTCAAACCCATATTGGTTTCCGGCGACCTTGGCATCATTAAGCCGCATCGGATGATATTCGAGAAGCTCCTGGCCGACCTCAGTCTTCCGGCGGAGGAAGTCCTATTCGTCGGCGATGACTGGGTGGCGGATATCATCGGGGCGAGCGCCTCTGGCATGTCCTGCATTCAGATCAAGAATCATCATACCAGCAACAAGCTGGAAGGCGTCTTCGGCACGTATATCAGGCAGGCGGTCTATCGGCCCGAGTTCAGCGCATGGCGGGAGGCTAAGCCGCTCGCAGTGTTGAACTCCGTCCTCGACCTGGAAGGATGGTTGGAGAAAGCATGAACTTCCGAGAGCGAACGATGGCGATTTTCGCTCATCAGCCGGTGGATAACGTTGTTTATCAGCCCAGGATCGAGCACTGGTACGGCGTGAATCAGCGTGAGGGCACGCTGCCCGAGCGGTATAAGAACATGACACTTCTCGATGTCTATGACGACCTAGGGTGCTCCATCCGCTCATATCCCTGGTTCAACGGCTGCCTGAAATGCGCCGATGCCCCGAGCGTAAAGGCCGAGGGCGAATGGCAAGGAGACGTCTACTCCACTCGCTGGGTGACGCCGGCCAGCACGCTGGAGCAGCGCAATCGCCATACCTCGCTCGCCTCACACACGGACAAGTACCCGGTGGAGAAGCCGGAGGACATCCCGGCGATGGAGTACATCCTTCGAGGGCGGACCTGGTGGTTCGATAATGAAGCGTTCGAGAAGGGGAATGCCGAAATTGGCGATCGGGCCGCGCCCATGATCTTCATCCCGCGGATCAACATGCAGCGGCTGTTCATCGAGATCATGGGGGTCGAAAACACGCTTTATGCGCTGGCTGATGACCGCCCGATGGTTGAGAAGCTGATAAGGACGATAGATGAGACCGACCAGCAGATGCTTCAGGTCGTCGCCGAAAGCCCCGTTCCTATCATCAATTTCGGCGACAATGTGGACCATCACTTCCTGCCGCCGAATCTCTTCGAGCGGTATGTGCTGCCGGAGTATCAGCGGCGGGCTGAGTTCTTCCGCAAGGCAGGCAAGTTTACGCATGCTCACTGGGATGGGAATATCAAGCTGCTGCTGCCGTATGCGCGCCAAACCGGCCTGGACGGCATCGAGGCGCTGACTCCGATTCCGCAGGGGGACGTCACCGTCGAGGAGATGAAGGATGCCCTGGGAGACATGGTCCTCCTCGACGGCATCCCGATGACCTGGTTTCTGCCTCATGAGACGAATGAGGACCTGGAGCGGGTGACTCGGCAGGTCATCGAGACCTTCAGCCCGAACCTGGTCCTGGGAGTTTCGGACGAGCCCTCGCCGGTCTGCGACATCGAGAAGGTTCGCCTGGTGGCGGAGATTCTGAAGGAGTATGAGAAATGAAAATCAGCGAGATCAGACATTCCGACCTTGTCTTCAGAAGAATCCAGGCCGAGGCGGAGGGTTTTGGGCTGGAGGTCGTGGATCAGGATTTCGAGCGGCCGTGGGGTGGATTCCTGCGCTTCTCGGAGGACTGCCTCCCAGCCTTCTTCGACGCATATTGGCAGGGCGTGGATACCGGGAAGGCGCATGGCCGCCGTGACCCCAAGGTGCTGCTGGTCGCCCCGGCTCAACGCCTTTCGCTTCAGTTGCATCATCGGCGGTCGGAGCTTTGGCGAGTGCTCGACGGCCCGGTGCTGGTGATCCATGGGCCGGATCAGAAGAACCTACAGGAGGACGTGCTGTTCACCGGCGACGTCATCCATCTGGACTGCGGTGAGATGCATCGGCTGGGCGGCAATCTCACGTCATGGGGGCGGGTGGCCGAGATCTGGGAGCACGTGGACCCGGCGAATCCGTCCGACGAGTCGGATATCGTCCGCGTACAGGATGATTATTCGAGGTAGCGGGGAAGTGGGGCGATGGGTAAATGGGGTGATGGCATCCCAATCCCCCGATCCCCCGTCTCACCATTACACCATTGCCCCAATGCCCCACGCTCCTTACTTCGGGCAAAGGCAAGCTTCGATGCGAGCGCCGCACTTCGGGCACGTGGGCACACCCCTGGCGGGCTGCCAGTCCTTGCCGGCATTCGGGCCGAGAATCAGGAAGTCAGCCTCATGATTCTTGCCGCCGATCTCCACCCTGGCCTTGAGGGTGTTTGAATCCTCCACCTGATCGGCAAAGACCTCATACGCCATCTCGACTTCCGATGACTCCAGCGGTTTGACGTGCCAATCGGCCGGGAACTCAATCCGGGCATGCGTGGGAATACGCTCCTCATTCCGTTCGACTGTCACGCTCAGGACCTTGGGCAGGCGAGGTCGAATTACCGGCTCGCCATGATAGTGAAGGGTTACTTCAATGCCTTCGCTGACCGGCACAGTTGCCGCTTCCATATCCCTGGTCCACAGGGCTCTCGCGTCCTCATTCCGTGTACAAGTATGGATAACATTGGCATGCACAGTTGTACTCTCGCCGAGGCCCGAGACCTTCGAGCGCCTGGAAAGAACCTGCTTGCCGATCTCGATAGTCTGATCGGTCAGCTCCCCGACGGTCTTGGGGGCGTCCAGGTTTTGAGTGAACTTGTGGAGCACGATGCCCTCGCCGACCGGATTGCTCCACTCCTTGGGAATGCTCTTTGTGCCGCCGAGTATCCCCAGCAGCGAGCCAAGAGTTGCGCCGGTGCAGTCGGTGTCATAGCCGCAGTTGACCGCCTTGCAGAGCCTGTCGCCGTAATCTTTGCCATAGAGCCAGCCGATGATGGTAAACCCATGATTCTGAGGCGCATGGCAAGGGTGATTGTGGCCAAACCTGGCAAGGATGCGATTCCGCGCTTCCTCCCACGGTATGTTGTTCTCGTGGCACCAGACCGCTGAGTGGATCGCCCGGCTGATGTGCGACCAGATGGGGATCATCCCCAGGCCGATTCGGATGAGGGTTATGGGATCACTGATGACAAAGGCCGCGCTCTCGACGGCGGCCCAGAACATCTCGCCGCAGACTCCCTCGCCGCCCGCATGATCGAGGACCGCATCCTTCCAAGCCATGACTGCGGCCAGTTGGGGATCACCGGGAGCCACGCACGCCCAAATCTCGCTGCGGATAGGCGAGCCCATCTGGTCTATGAAATCGTTCTCGAAGCACCCGCTGATCGGCGGCCGAAGCCCGCGCTGGAGATTCCGCTGGCAGAAGCCGTACTCGTCCCAGGGGTAGGGGAACAGGTGCTTCATCCAGTAATCCGCGAAGTCCTGAAGCCTCGGGTTGATCCCACGCTCCTGAAGCATCTTCAGCCACACGAGCTGGAGATCAAGGTCGTCATTCGCCGCCGATTCCGAGGGCATGGGGTCATAATACGTGAGGTGCAGGACCTCCTTCTTGCCTTCCGTCGGCGCACCCAGCGTCCCGCCGATGTTCTTCCCTAGCCAACAAGCGTAGACCCTGTCCCGATACTCTGCCTCTGAGATGGTAATCTGTTTCATATCGTTCCTCCTATCTACAATCCTATATGGGGTATTGGGGTGGTGGGGAGCTGGGGTATTGGGATCCCATCACCCCATTTACCCAATGCCCCACTACCCCATGAATTGTTTCCCAGTGACCTCCTCATACACCGCGAGGACATTCTCCAGCGGAGTGTCCGGCTGGATGCAGTGGGCGGGGGCGAATATGTATCCACCGCCCTTGCCGATGACGTCTATCCGATGCCTGGCCTCGGCTCGGCACTCGGCGATTGTTCCGTGAGGGAGTGTCTCCTGGGTGCTGAGCATCCCGCAGTAGGTCAGCTTGTCGCCGAAGTCCCTCTTCAGCCCCTCGGGGTCCATGCCCACAGGCTCGGGCTGGACCGAGTCCAGGATGTCGAGGCCCATCTCGATCAACCGAGGTTGCAGGAGTCGAGTGCTGCCGCAGGAATGGAGCATGGCCTTCGCCCCATGCTCATGCGTCAGGTCAATGAACTTCTGCAGCCTGGGTCTGAAGAAGCGGTCGAAGGTCTCCGGGCCGATGGTCGGCCCTTTCTGAGTGCCCAGGTCCTCGCCCAGCCAGAGGATATCAATCTTCCCGCCGCCGGCTTCCAGAGTCCTCTTGCTGACCTCATAGTAGAAATCCACACGATGGTCAATGATCGCGATCCCGACCTCATCCTCGGTGATGATGTCAATCAGCACCTGCTCCATGCCTCGGCCGCGACCGACGCTGTTGATGATGTCCGGCGTGCCCGCGCCCTGGATGCATACGGCATAATCCTTCACCTGCTCGATGCGTTCGGGCATGACCGAATAATCATAGTCATCGGCGCTCGGCCAGGGATGGTTTTCGACATCCTCCACGGTATAGAGGCGAGCAAGCACCAGGTCACACGCCTCGCTGTAGACCCCGCCCGCGTTGTTGGCGACGTTCCGATAGCCCGTGCCGAAGATATCACGCGCATCAATCCCACGCTCGGGGTCGGCCGGGGGAGGAGGCTTGAGCGCCTCCGGGCCGATTGACCGGAAGTCCACCTCAAACTCCAGGACGTAGTTCTTCTCCCCGAAATGCCTGCACAGGGCCTGGTGAATCTCGGGCGTCGCGTAAACCATTATCGGGGGGCGGTCGGGCTGTTGGTGATTGACCGCCATCAGGACTCGCTCTTTCGGCGTCATGTGGGACTCCTCATCATTGGTAAGCTGATTATACAACAACGAGCGGCATCGGGGAAGGACTCTCTGTGTGTAACGATAACTATCAAGTACCAGTTTTCCAGCATGGCCATTGACAAACCGCCCGATCCCGGTATAATCTTCTTGAAGCTCGAAAGCAAAACTGCAACATAGGTAGGTGAACCCAAATGAAGCGTACAGCTATCATCGCAGTTATCCTTACTCTTGCAGCAGCCTCCACTTGCTGTGCCGATATCGTCTATGTGAAATGGAATTCGCCTGGGATTCCGGACGGGGATTCGTGGGCGACCGGTTTCCACACGGTTTCCCAGGGGATTGCCGCCGCCGTCGCCGGTGACGAGATACGCGTCGCCCAGGGGACCTACGTCGGGCAGATAACCTTGAAGGAAGGTACGACCCTGTCCGGCGGATGGTCGGGTGTCGGCGATGAAAGAGACCCCAAGGTATGTGTCACCACCCTTGATGGCAACTGGGCTAGTAATGGAGTCGTAACCGTGCCTGCCGGCGCAACCACCAGTACCAGGATTGACGGATTCAAGATCACCAAGGGGGCTCCTGGATGGGGTGGCGGCATAAGATGTGAGAACGCTTCCCCCGCCATCACAAACAACCTGATCACGGGAAACGGCAATTTCTACGCATGCACGGTCGGCGGCGGAATCTATCTTAAGGATTCAGGTGCAGTAGTCTCCGGGAATACGATCACCCACAACATTACCGGCAGAGGCGGGGGCATATACTGCGAGGGCGGCTCACCATTCATTGTCTTCAATACAATTGCCACCAACTCAGTCACCAGGCCGGGAGGTGGCGGCATACATTGCGAGAATTCCGCTGCCAAGATTTGCAGCAATATCATCTATGGCAATAATGGGATGCTAGGTGGGGGCATCTATATCCTCGGTGGGTCTGCCGAGATCATCGGAAACACTATTGCTGCTAACGCAGATTCCCTCGGCGGCGGAGGGGTTCACCTCGATGCCGCAACAACAGGCTCAGCAAGCGTGACCCTGATCAACAATATCATCACCTTCGGTTCCTCCGGCATCTACAGGAAGCCCAATGTGCAGTTGACGGTGACGGCCGGAGCGAACTGCGTCTATGGGAATATGGCATACGACTATGAGGGTGTCGAACGTGGGGCGGGGGATATTTCCAAGGACCCACTCTTCGCCTGCAGGGAATACGGCAACTTCCATATTCAGCCTGCTTCCCCCTGCCGTGATGCCGGCGATGACTCGGAAGCTCAGCAGCTGGACATAGACGGCCAGAGCAGGATCCAGGGAGCGCACGTAGATATCGGTGCTGATGAATCGGATGGAACGACCTGGACATATACCCCAAGAATCGTCCGAGTGAAGACCGAGGGCAACGATTTGAATGATGGGTCAACGTGGCCTCTTGCCAAGAAGACGGTACCGGCGGCCATAAATGCGCTCGGCTCTGAAGGCGGCGAGGTCTGGGTGAGGGGTGGAACGTACACAGATGACATCATTCTTCCGCAGTTCATCTATCTCTACGGCGGGTTCACCGGAATCGAGGAAACCAGGGATGCGCGAAACTGGGCAGGGGTGGGGACGTTCTTGGAATCAGGCTCTCCGGTTGTGAAGGCAAGTGAATCCGGGTTTATGCTCAGCGCAATTGACGGTTTCACCATCAGGACTGGCTCGCAGCTAGTAACTTGTCAGGGAGCTTCGCCCATGATCGTGAATGATACGATCACCGGCGGCGGAGGCATGTACGGTGGAGGCATCTTCTGCCAATACGGCGCTCCGGTCATAGCTAATTCCACCATTAGCGATAACACGGTCCAGCGCGATGGCGGAGGGATATATGCAGAGCGATGCCGGCTCTTCGTAAGCAACTGCAGGATCCGATCAAACGTGAGCACCTATGCCGGATACAGGGGCGGCGGCGTATATTGTGCGAACTCGTCTCTCCATTTCTCAGGCAATCTGGTTACCAACAACAGCGCATTTGGCCTGGGCGGCGGGCTCTATGCTGACCGCAGTTGGATCGCGGTGACCAACAATACGTTCGCAGGTAACAGTAGCCAATACGGCGGCGGAGCTCTATGCACTTACGACAATTCTGACATCGCTATCCAGAATAACATCTTCGCCAACAACTCGTCCGGTGTGTATGGCTATTACCCATCCGACAACCCCGTCTTCACGAACAACTGCTTCTACAACAACACAGAGTACGATACTGCTGGCATGCCTCCCGGCTCGGACAATCTGTTCACCGACCCTCAGTTCGCCGATGCCGGCTATCACCTGTCCTCCGGCTCCCCCTGCGTCAATGCCGGAATTGACACAGCGGCCGGATTGCCTACGTTCGACATGGACCACCAGGGCAGGATCTTCGGCCCGGCGGTGGATATCGGCGCGGATGAGTACTGGTCCTCGGTATTGAGCATTCGGGATGTCAAGAAAGCCGCGGACGGGGCGGTGATCAGTGGCAGCGGGGCCATCGTGAGCGGCATCTTCAGCAATGCGTTCTACATCGAGGCCGACGACCGGTCGTCCGGGATTCGGGTGGAAAAGCTCTTCCATGGGGCTGCGGAGAATACCCGTGCCACGATCTCGGGCAAGCTGAAGACTTTGCCGAGTGGGGAACGTTGTATTGCCGCGAATACGGTGAGTTGTTCCGCATCGGGGAGCGTCGGGCCGCTGGCGATGACCAATCGAAACCTCGGCGGGGGAGATTTGCGCTATAACCTGCTGACCGGAGCGGGCCAGCAAGGTGTCACCGGCGGCTTCGGGCTGAACAACATCGGCCTGCTGGTGACTGTATGGGGTCGGGTCGTGAGTGAGCAGCCTTCGTTCTTCGTCCTGGATGACGGATCTGCAGTGGAAGTCAAGGTCATGTGGCCCGACTACGCCGCCGATCCCGAAGACTATGTCATCGTCACAGGAATAAGCTCCTGCGAGAAGGTAGGCGGCGTAGTGAAGCGAGTGGTCAGGCCTCGGAGGCTGGAGGATATAGTAGTCAGCGGACCATGACGGCGGGCCGCCTTGGGGAAAGGAAGCATATGCTGAAAGGCCTTTCGCACGTCGCCGTTTGGGTGACGGATATTGATCGCTCGCTGGATTTCTACCTGAGGATGCCGGGTGTCACCGAGCACTTCCGCCTTCACAAGGAGGATGGGAGTGTTTGGCTGATCTACCTGCGGGTAGGGCCTAACCAGTTCATCGAGCTGTTTCCCAGGGCGCAAGGGCCTTATGAGCGCCCGACGAACGCCGGGTATGCCCACTTCTGCCTCGAGGTTGATGATATGCAGGCGTGGTATCGTTCATTGATCGAGGCGGGGATCACTTCCAAGACAGAGCCTAAACCGGGGGCCGACGGCTCATGGCAGTTGTGGATAGAGGATCCGGACGGCAACCCCATCGAATTCCACCAGTTCACCCCTGATTCGCTGCAGATGCGAGAGAAGGATTAGATGCTGACTTCGTATCACGTGCATTCAAAGTGGAGCGATGGGGAAGGGGAGATCGCCGAGTATATCCGGGCGGCGAACGAGATGGGCTTGGATGAGGTCGGAATCTCCGATCATTATGTGCTGACACGCAGCCGCCGGCAACCCAATTGGGGCATGCGTCTTGACGGGCTGGATGACTACACGGAGGCAGTCCAATCGACTGCAGGAGAGGCTCGCGAGGGGCTCATTGTTCGCCTGGGGGTGGAGGCGGATTTCATCCCTGAAACGATCAGCGAAGTGAAGGACCTCCTCTCAATGCAGCCGTTCGACTATGTAATCGGTTCGGTGCACATCCTGAATGGCTTTCCCATTGACGGCCATAAGGAGGACTGGGAGCCGCTGACGGTTGCCCAGCGGGATGATGTCATCCGAGGCTACTGGGTCCGCGTCAAGGAAATGGCGGAAACGGGTTTCTTCGACATCGCGGCTCACCTCGACCTGACCAAGAAGTTCGGCTTCCGCCCGACATTCGATGCCTCGGACCTGATCTCGGCGGCC
>DASRZD010000081.1:0-9774 GCA_035686805.1 Armatimonadota bacterium | reverse complement strand
CGTCTCGCGGACAACAACTTCAACGTAGTGGTCCCTGAGATACGGAAACGCGGGGACGCTTATTACAATTCCGCATACGAGCCCTGGGCGACGGACGTTGTCGCCAGCTACGATCCCCTCAGGGACATCCTGGACAAGGCTCATGCCAGGAACATGGAGGTTTGGGGCTGGATTGTGACTTTCCGCATCTGGCAAAGGAGCATGGTTGCGCCGCCGACTCACATGTGGAGCAAGCATCCTGAATGGGCGATGCTGGACTGGTCGGGCAGCAATCAGGTAGGCAGCTACTACAATTTCGACCCTGGGATACCAGGCGTCCAGCAATATGTGTGTGACGTTGTGAAGGATGTGGTCACCAAGTACCCCGACCTGGATGGGTTCAACTTTGACTACATACGCTATGAGGCCTACAAATGGGGATATAACGCAATCTCCAAAGAGCGGTTCAGAAGCGAGTATGGGTATTATCCGCCCACCAGCACCTACAACAGCCATTGGGGAGACTGGTGCGATTGGAAAAGGAAGCAAATCACCAGTTTCGTCAAGAAATGCTATCTTGAAGCCATTTATATAAACCCACGGATCAAGATGACTGTGGATACCATAGGCTGGATGGGCGGCGATGCGACGACCGACTTCACGACGACGAGAGCATATAAGGAGGTCTGCCAGAATCACGCAGGATGGATGCAGGACCACATCATTGATGTGAACGTTCTTATGAATTACAAGCGTGACTGGGCCAATTATCCCGGTTTTACTGCACACAACTATCCTTTCGGGGACCAGCGGTCCGACCACCGGCTGTGGAGCAACTACCTGAGTAACATACAGGCATCCACTGGAAGACACGCCATTGACGGGCTAGGCTCCTACCTGAATATCATGCAAGGCGTCCTGGATCAATGGTCGTACAGTCGGGGGAACGGTGTGGGTCTGGGAACATACCGGTATGGTTTCGACGTGGGACTCGAGGACCCACTGAACCCCGGCATGCCGGTCCTGACGGGCTGGTATCCTCCTAATCCGGTAGTAGTAGTTGCCGGGGACGAGAACCTGTTCTACGACACCATCCATACCCAGATGTTCCAGAACCCGGCGCCGATACCGGAGATGCCATGGAAATATGGCCAGAACCCCCAGGCCGGATATCTGTTCGGACAGATAACTGATTCGATGGAACCGGACGATCCGATTTATCAGGACTGGGTATATCAGGCCACTGTTACCGCGACAGGGCCTGCCGGGCCTGGTTCGACGACATATACGACGGACACCGATGCTACTGGAACCTATGGATTCATAGACCTTCCGCCCGGCAACTACATGATCTCCGTCCAGGCAGCCGGCCACAATCCGATAGCCAACTATGCCACCAGTGTCTCGGTGGGGCTTGCCACGAGAGTTGACCTTCAGCTCGGGCCGGCGATTGATCCGGATGATTACAAGACGATCACCGAGGCACGGGATCCCAGCCAGGTCACCGAAAACCAATTGATCGGTCTGTCCGGGAAAGTCGCCACTGTGTCGACCGGCACAATTGCGGGCTGCGTGTATGTGGAGGAAGAGGACCGGTGTGCCGGAATGCAGGTCAGGTTCGGCTCGGTATCGCCCACGGTTGCAGAGGGCGATCGTGTAGACTTCATCGGCTTTGCGAATACGGTGAATGGCGAGCGAATGCTCACTCATGCAGCAATGGTAGCGAGGGCATCAGGCGCTGCACTTGGCGCTCTACGGTCCAGTGCGCAGGATCTCGACCGGACTCCGACCAGTACGGCTCTGCTCGTGCAGTGTGCGGGGACGGTAGTTGACACCGGAGTCGGCTGGTTCACCCTCTATGATGGATCGGGCACCGTGAAGGCGCTCTGTCCCGGGCTGATCGGTCCGGCCAAGAACGCTCTCGTCACCGTAACCGGACTCAGCGGATATAGCGGCGGAAGGACGATCCGTGCCCGCAGGCAGTCCGACATAGCAATAACCAGCGGGACCTCGGTGACTGTTCCGACCGGAACGATCGGCGTAGGGTTCAATCTGATCAGCTTCCCATATGTGCCTGCTGATCCGACACCGGCAACGATCTTTGGTATCACACCGATTTCAAGCAAGCTGTTCCGCTGGGACAACGTGACACAAGCATTCACTGGTTACGATAGCCTGAACCCCGATACATTCGGAAAGCTGTCGCCGACCCAGGGTTATGCTCTGCTCACTACCGGAACGGCAAACGTGAGCTACCAGGGACTGGCAACGACGTCGGATGTGCGAATCAGCATCCCGAAGGAGGGTTGGTCGCTTATCGCTCAACCTCTCGCAACTGTCACGATCTGGAATAACTTGCAGGTTACCGACGGCACAGAAACCAAGTCCTTGCAGGATGCCATCACGGCAGGTTGGATCGGCCGGATAGCATTCACATGGGATGTGGCATCAGGCAACTGGGGCTATGTGGGTACCGGCGCCAGGGGCAGCAGATTCGACGATTCGCTTCGACCGTGGCATGCATACTGGATCACCACATACAAGGACGACCTTGCGGTGATAATCCCGGCGGCGGGGTAGACAGTGAATAGTGAACAGTAAACAGTTGAATGGCGAAGGGCCCATCCGGCCGGATGGGCCCTTTTTGTTTGTTTGCTGCCGGGTATACGGTTTGACAGGAGATATGGCCTGTGCTAGGATTGGGCAGCATGCTTGAGCGATTGGGGGCAGACAAATGAGCAGAAGACTTGGGTGGGTCATCGCAATAGTCATTTTCGCAATACTGATCTTCGGTGGAGCGCTCGTACGCTTCTACACCGACTGGCTGTGGTTCGGCGAGGTCGGATATCGGTCGGTGTTCTGGAAGGTCTTCACGAGCCAATTGCAGCTCGGCCTTGTCACAGGCATTCTGTTCTTCGTCATAGTCTACTCAAACCTCCTGCTTGCCAGGCGATTCGCCCCTCCCATACCAAGTCGCTACAGGGAGAACGAGCTTCGCATCCGCATGGGGCGAGTAGCCAGGCGAGGACTCGGGCTTCTCTTATTCGTCGGCACGCTTGCCGCCAGCATACTGGTTGCACTGGCGGCGCGCTCATACTGGCTTAGCTACGAGATGTTCCTCCACCCCAGCCAGTTTGCTGATGTGGACCCCGTTTTCCACCGGAATATTGGATTCTATGTCTTCCAGCTTGGATTCCTGCAGTACGTCTATGGCCTGCTATTCTTCACCATCGTGGTCGCGGCCATCGCGACGGCGGCCGTCCATTATATTGACCGGGCGATTGAGGTCCTTGCGGGCATTCCCACTTTCGCCCCACATGTGAAAGCACACTTGTCACTATTGCTGGCGGCTGCGCTCTTCGTGAAGGCATGGGGCTACAAGCTTGCGACGTACAATCTGCTGTATACCCAATCTTCCTTCATGTACGGCGCGGGATATGCCGACGTTCATGCCCGACTGCTGGCGCTGAAGGTCCTATTTGTCGTGGCGATAGTGGCAGGCGTCCTCGCGCTGGTGAACATCTATCGCAGGGGAATCGCTCTACCGGCTGCGGCTCTCCTGATCCTGATAGGGGCATCGCTGGTGATGGGGGCTATCTACCCGAGTTTCGTGGAACAGGTGTACGTGAAGCCGAATCAGGTTGCCCTGGAAACGCCCTACATGCGGCATAACATCAAGTTCACGAGGGATGCCTTCAACCTGGGCAAGATTCAAGAGTTGAACTTCCCGGCGCTGACGAACTTGGCCGCGCAGGATATCCAGAACAACCGTGCCACTATCAACAGCATCCGCTTGTGGGACTACCGGCCGATCCAGTCAACATACACTCAGCTTCAGGCACTGTGGCAGTACTATGAGATCCCGAACGTGGATGTTGATCGGTACACGATCAATGGAGAGATACGCCAGGTCACTTTGGCGGCAAGGGAGCTTTCGCCGGGAGTGGCGACCAGAGCAGGCACATGGGTCAATCAGCATTTCCAGTACACGCACGGCTATGGGGCGGTCATGAGCCCGGTGAATCGGGCGACATCGGAGGGCCTGCCGGAGTTCTTCGTGGAGGACATACCTCCCACATCAAACGTGGGCATAAACATAAATCGTCCGCAGATATACTTCGGGGAGGAAGCCTCTGGTTACGTGGTGGTCAACTCGCAAACTCAGGAGTTCGACTATCCATCCGAGCCTCAACCTGTCTACACGAGGTACGCCGGCAAGGGCGGAATACCGGTTGCGAGCTATTGGAGGAGATTGGCTTTCTCATGGCGGTTCGGCGACATAAACCTGATATTGAAGAATCCGATGAGTGACAAGAGCCGCCTCATGTTCCGCCGTAGGATAGAGGAACGCATCCGAGCCATATTCCCGTTCGTATACTATGACCCCGACCCGTATCTCGTCATATCGGACGGCAATCTTTACTGGATGTGGGATGCGTATACCGTCTCCCGAAGGTACCCCTATTCCCAGCCCTATCCGATCGCCCCTGACGCCGAAGTCAACTACATGCGCAATGCGCTGAAGATAGTCATTGACGCCTACAGCGGCGCGGTTGATTACTACGTAGCCGATCCGACTGATCCGATGATTCAGACTTATGGGAAAATATTCCCCGGAGTTTTCAAGCCCATGGATCAGATGCCCGCCGGATTGCGGGCGCACATCCGCTATCCCGAGTTGATGTTTGCCACCCAGACCGACGTTCTGCGAACATACCACATGGACGATCCCCAGGTGTTCTACATCAGGGGCGACCTCTGGGATATCCCGAATGAGATAGTCGGGACGGCGAGTGAGGAGCAGCCGATGGAGGCATACTACATCGTGATGAAGCTGCCGGAGGATGCCAACGAGAGTTATCTTGTCATGCGGCCGTTCACCCCTCATAACAAGAACAACATGGTCGCATGGATGGCGGCAAAGTGCGGACCGGAAGATTATGGAAAGATCGTCCTCTACGAGTTTCCGAAGGACAAATTGGTCTACGGCCCGTCGCAGATTGAGTCGAGAGTCAACCAGGATCCCGCTATCTCATCGCAGTTGACCCTGTGGAACCAGGTTGGATCGCGAGTCAACCGGGGGAATCTGCTGGTCATACCGATTGAGAAGTCACTCATCTACGTGGAGCCGCTCTATCTGCAGGCCGAGACGAGCAAGATTCCCGAACTCACCAGGGTCATAGTGGCTTACGGCAATCGGGTTGTCATGGAGCTTACACTGGAAGCGGCATTGACGAGGATCTTCGGGGGGAAGGCTGCCCCAGCGGCTCCATCCGCCCCGTCCGTCACGGTGCCCTCGCAAGCACCGAGTTCCGAAGTACAGGCGCTCGCAAACCAGGCCGCTCAGGAACTGCAGAAGGCGCAGGAACTTGCACGCAATGGAGATTGGGCGGGATACGGCGACCAGCTCACCAAGCTTCAGCAGACCCTGAAGCAGCTTCAGCAGGCGTCACAGAGGCGATAGTATGGGGGTATGGCAGTGAACGGCGGCAGCAGATTCACTGAGTTCATCACAGTCCTCATCTTTGCGCTCGTCATTGGGGCCGCGACCGGCCTCGCGATCAGATTCATTCATGGGCGTCAACTGACCTTCGCTCTCCTCGGTCTGGGTGCGGTCACGATTCTTGCCTGGCGGTTCCTCGGGCGGAGGTTTGGGAGGCGATGAGGCGCGGAAGGGCAGATGGCCAAGGGGGTTTCCCATCATTGACCATTCCGCATTAACCATCAACCATCTGTCTGCTCGGCCATCTCATAGTTGAACTGCATATCATAGAGCCGCTTGTAGAGGCCGCCGTTCGCTAGAAGCTCCCTGTGAGTCCCGCTCTCGACGATCCGGCCGCCATCAATCACCAGGATCTTGTCCGCTTCGGTGATGGTAGAGAGGCGGTGGGCGATCACGAATGAGGTTCGGCCCTTCAGCAGTTTCCTCAGCGCATTTTGAATGAGTATCTCGGTTTGGGTATCTACGCTGGAGGTCGCCTCGTCGAGGATGAGGATCCGGGGGTCGGCAAGGAGCGCCCTCGCGAACGAGACGATCTGTTTCTGCCCTGCTGAGAGCTTTGTGCCGCCCTCACGAACATCCGTGTCATAACCCTCGGGCATTTCGACGATGAAGTCGTGTGCGCCGACTGCCCTGGCGGCGGCCTCGACCTCCTGGTCGGTCGCATCCAGCCGGCCATATCGGATGTTCTCTTTCACGCTGCCGGGGAAGAGGAACGGGTCTTGGAGAACGATGCCCATCTGCCTTCTAAGTGAGTTGGTGGTCACATCGCGGATATCCATGCCGTCAATGAGGATAGCGCCGTCCTTGATGTCATACTGCCGGGCAATGAGGTTGATGATGGTAGTCTTCCCCGCGCCGGTGGGGCCGACGAGTGCGACAGTCTGGCCTGCCTCGGCAATGAAGCTCACGTCCTGGAGGATTGGGGTCTCGTCGTAGGCGAAATCAACGTGCCGGAATTCGACATGGCCCTTGATCGGCGGCATCTCGGTCGCGCCCGGCTTGTCCCTGATCTCCATTTCGGTGTCCAGGATGTCGAAGATGCGCTCCGCGCCGGCCATCGCATTCTGCATGGTCTGGTAGAAGGTGCTCAACTCTCGGATGGGGTTGAAAAACCGATCGAGATACGCGACGAAAGCGATCATCATCCCGATTTGCAGGCCGCCGGAAATCACCTGATGCCCTCCGTACCAGTACACTATGATGGCACCGGCAGCGCTGACGAACCCGATAAGCGGCGAAAAGGCGGAAGATATCAACTGCGCATACATGTAGGCTTCGCGATTCTCCCGGTTCACTTCCTTAAACCGGCGAAGGTTCTCTTTCTCGCGGGAGAAGCTCTTCACTACGCGGACGCCCGAAACGTTCTCGGCGACCGAGGCAGTGACGGTGGCAATCTTTCGTCGCCAGTCGCGGAAGGCCTGCCTCGTCTTGCCTCTGAAGAGCGCAGTCAGCCCCGCCATGAACGGCACGAGTGTAAACGTGAGCAGCGTCAGACGAGGGTTCATTTGCGCCAATATGGCGACGATGGCGACCAGCACCACAACATCGGTGATGATCGAGAGTATTCCTGACGTGATAAGCTCGTTGAGGGAATCAATATCGTTGGTCAGCCTGGATATGATTCGCCCGACCTCCCGCCGGTCGAAGAAGCTCAGCGATAGGTACTGGAGGTGAGAGAATACAGTGTGCCGCATGTCATAGATCACCTTCTGCCCGAGGACAGACATGGCGAGCGTCTGGACATATTGACACGGCCAGCGTATGATGTAGACCCCACAATATATGGCCGCAATGATCAGGAGAACGTGCATGTTGCCGGGAATCATGCCATCATCAACGGCCTTACCTATGAGCCTCGGCGGAACTAGGTTCAGGCCCGAGGTGGCGAGCATCGCGAACAATGCGACAAGGACCTGCTTCGTGTACGGACGCACGAAGGCCAGCGCCTTCTTCGCGAGTCTGGCATCGAACGCATTCCCCAGTATTTCATCATCGTAATAAGGCTTAGGCATTACTCACCTGCTGCCTCCTCGCCGAACTGGAGGCGGCATATATCCGCATAAAGTCCGCCTTGGGCGAGGAGCTCTTCATGCGTGCCCATTTGCACGATGCGCCCCTTGTCCAGAACCAGTATCTTGTGCGCACGCTTCACGGTGGAGATGCGCTGGGCGATAACAAAGGTAGTGCGCGATTCCATGAGATTCAGGAGCGCCATCTGAATCTGGGCCTCCGTCTCGGTATCAACGCTCGATGTGGAGTCGTCCAGGATCAATATCGGCGGGTTGAGGAGCAGGGCGCGGGCAATGGCGACCCTCTGCTTCTGACCGCCGGAGAGGTTGACGCCTCGCTCGCCGATTCGGGTCTCATATTCATCGGGCAGCGAGTCAATGAATTCATGTATGTTCGCCGCCTTTGCAGCCTCGATGACCTCCTCCAGATCGGCATCCGGGCGACCGTAGGCGATGTTCTCGCGGGCGCTGTCCCCGAAAAGGAAGCTCTCCTGGGAAACGATGCCGATCTGCCGGCGAAGCGACTCCAGCCGGTAGCTTCGAATATCCACGCCGTCCACGAGGATCGCGCCTTCCGTGACATCGTAGAACCTGGGAAGCAGGTTAATGACCGTACTCTTGCCGGAACCGGTCGGTCCAACGAGCGCGACAGTCTCGCCCGGATTGACTTTGAAGCTCAGCCCGCTCAGTACCCGGCTGCCGTCTCCATAGCTGAAAGATACATCTTGAAAGACGACCTCCCCTCGGCACTTGGCCAGCTCCTGCTTGCCGTCCTTCAGGTGTACCTCGCGGTGGGTGTCCAGAATCTCGAATATCCTGTCGGCGGAAGCTACCGCATTCTGGGTTTGGTTAACCACCCAGCCCATCATCCTGACGGGGCGGATGAGCATCCCAAGATAAGCATAGAATACGAGCCACTCGCCCAGCGAGATGTCGCCTCGTACTAGCTGAATTCCCCCGTACCAGATGACGAACGCCGTGCTGACGGCGGCCAGGAAATCCATCACCGGGCTATAGAAAGCGGAAACCCGGGCGGTATCCAGACTCCTCTCCAGGAGTTCGTTCGTCTGCTTGTCGAACTTGCCGACCTCGTGCTTCTCGCGGGCAAATGATTTCACAACTCGGATGCCCATCAGATTTTGCTGGATTGCGGTTGTCATTTCGCCGCGCTGATTCTGAACCGCCGTAAAAAGGGGCCGAATCTTCGTGCCGTACTTGAACACTGTCGCGATCAGGATTGGAATGCAGGAAAGCGCCACCAGTGCAAGCTGCCAATTCATCGACAGGAAGTAGAGAAGGATGCCAAGGAAGATAAGTCCGTCGCTAAGCAGGTGCATCAGGCCGTGACCCAGCCAGCGCCGGAGCACGTCAACGTCGGAGGTCGCGCGGGAGATGAGTTGACCGGTTTCCGCCTCGTCATGATAGGTGAACGAAAGCCGCTGGATATGGTCGAAAAGCCGATTGCGGATGTCGAAGATCGTCCGCTGGGCGACAAATTCCGGGAGATAGAGCTGGCCAAACTGGAAGAAGCCCCGCACGACCGCGATCAGCAGGAGGGCTTCAGCATAACGCGGGAGCAGATGATATTGATGCCCGCGCAGGCATCGGTCTACGATGAGCCGGAGCACTTGTGGAAACAGGAGATCCGAAACCGTAAACGCGAGCATGCACACCACAGTGAGCATGATCCAATGCCAATACTTCTTGGCAAAGGTCATTAGTCTTCTGATAGTACGCATGTTTGAAACTCCGATAGGGCGAACGCGACCAGTGAACTATTTGCCGCAACGCGCCTCCCTATAAACCTGTTAAGCACAGAGCGTGCGCGTCCCTCCCCCATTTCGGGAAGGTTGTAGGTTGTGGGTTATAGGTTATGGGGAGCCCTAAAACCCAAAACCCATAACCTAAAACCCAAATGAGGCTCTCAGCTCATACTCCGTGCCTGACTCGGACGGCTCGCCGGCCGTTATGGTTTTGAAGGGGGCGATGCGGAGGGCGATGGATGCATCCGGCCTGAAATCATAGGCTGCCATAAGCGACACAACTCTCTGGTGGCCGCGCTCAGGATCGCCGGACGCCGTCTGCCACTGGTTGAAATACTCGGCGATGGCGCTGAACTTGTGGGAGAAATATCGCTCTCCACGCAAATAGATCGCCTTAGCATTCGGTCCGATCGGATGGCCGATTATCTGGGTGTCGTGGGTGTAGGCAAGCTCCGGGACTGCCGCCCATGTCGCCGAATAAGTCAGCCGGTCAATCGCTATGTACTCCGCCCGAAAGTTC
>DASRZD010000080.1:0-2106 GCA_035686805.1 Armatimonadota bacterium | reverse complement strand
CATTCGCAACCCGATCGAGATGGAGAACGCACTGAAATCGAACCCCGCGAACTTGGTCATATACTCGTAGCGGGCCTCGAGCTGCCAGCGCTGATCGAAGACCATGCCGAACGTGGCATTCGTGTTCACTCCCCAGCCCTTCTTGCTTACGCCGACACTCGGCGCATCTATGTCTCCATAGAACGGCCCCATGTTCACCGCCATGTAGGTCAGCATGTCCTTACGCTGGCTTATTCCCTTCATGAATCCGGCTGTGATCGGGACGAGCTTGGCCTGGTCAGTTCCGTCGTCCATGGCATAGTAGCTGAGGTCGAACATGAACCGCCAGCGATCTGGGACTTCGGTGAGGAAGGGCCTCAACCCAAACCTGGTCCAACTGCTGCCGAAGGTGTCCTGCACCGCGTTACTGGTGGGGATGAAAATTCCGATTGCCGGGCCGAAGTGCAACTTGGCCTTGACGGTCTCCTTCTCCGCGGCGGGCTGTTCCTGAGTCTCCGCAGGCTGGGTCGGAGTCTCCGCAGGCTGGTTAGTCGGCTGCTCAACCGACGTGTTTGGCTGTGGCTCGGGGGTCGGCGTCTGGTCGGCCGCATAGGCGACCCCGGCCGCGAGAATGACGATAGATATCAGGATAAGAAACCGCTTCATACTACTGCCTCCCTGTGGTGGGATAACTGATCCATCCATAGTTTAGCGCATGGCAGACAAAAAAGCAAGAGGTGGTATGGGGAGAGTGGGGACGCGGGGATTGGGAGAATAGGTATGGGCAGGATTGACAGGATGCAGGCGGCCACTCTGGAGTGCGAACGCGGAAGTTCTGGACGAAGCTTTCCTGGAAAGCCAATCAAGGGTTGATGATGATCTTATTCCGCAAGGGCGAGGCCATGACAGCCAGCGCCTCGTGAATCCGCTCGAGTGGGAAGCGGTGGGAGATGATGCGCTCGGCGTCAACCAGGCCGGTCTCCATGAGACGGATCGCTTTCATCATGGAGAGCGAAGTCGTCCCGAAACTGGCGTCCTGGCGTCCCTCCAGGAAATGCGTCAGCCCGCCGTCCAGCTCGAACTTCTCGTGAGTAGTAATGCCGAAGACGTTCCAGCGCGTGCCGCGCCGGCGGAGGTCAACCATAAGCTGGACCGCCTCGATCGCCCCTGCCGCCTCTACGATAAGATCAGGTCCCGCGGGAATAATCTCTCGCATTCGAGCCTGAGGGTCTTCTCTCCGGGGATTGACTGCATGGGTCGCTCCCAGGCCGAGGGCATTCTCGAGGGCATAGTCGCTCGTGTCAACGGCGATCAGTCGAGCAGCCCCGGCGGCCCTTGCCACCATGAGGCACAGGAGGCCGATGCTTCCCACGCCGATGACTAACACGTCGTCGCCGACGGTCATCTCGCTATGGTGAATGACGCCCTTCCACGCGCCCGCAAGCGGCTCGGTGACGGCGGCGGCATCGAAGGAGATACTCGGCGGCTTGTGGTAGAGGGTGACCTCCTTCGTGAGCATGTACTCCGCGAATGCGCCCGGCCGCACGTCATCCGGACCGTCGCCTCCCAGGACGAAAGCATGCTCGCAGTAGTGAGTATTGCCCGCCCGGCAATGAGCACACCGCCCGCAGTATCCGAGGGGCTGGACGATCACCTCGTCGCCGACCTTCACGTGGGTGACACCCGGGCCGACTTCCGCCACGATGCCGCTCGGCTCATGACCGACAATGCATGGGAAACTGATATTGCGCCGAATGCCCTTGATCGCCTTGTAGTCGGTCGCGCAGACTCCGCATGATTTGATGCGGACGACCACATCGCCGTAGTCAGCGGCATGAGGAATCGGAACCTGTTCCAGGCGGAGGTCATCGAAGTCGTGCAGCACAGCAGCCAGCATCGTTTCCACAGGTATTCACCTCTTTCGATGGCATTATACCAGTTGCTTGGGACGAACGTCGAACATCGAACGAACTTCGAACAGGAGAGGGAGGGCGAAGCTCCTGCTGAGCCGCAACGCCCTTTCCTCTAGCCACCATAGCCTAGCCACTTTTCCACACAGATGGCACAGAAGGGATTTCCATAAGGAAGCCAGGAAGGCAGGAGGGGATGGCCGGCCCTAGAACGCGC
>DASRZD010000079.1:0-3494 GCA_035686805.1 Armatimonadota bacterium | reverse complement strand
TTCGACAATACGATCGCTTCGGTGCTGTGGGGAGCGGTTTTCAGCGCCCTGGAAGGCGATAATGTGCACCGAGGCTTATCGTTCCTGAAGAAGAAGCTTGGGAAGCAGATCGCATCCTCACTCGTGACGGTGATTGACGATCCGCTCATGCCAGAGGGCCTGGGCTCGATGCCCTTCGATGGCGAGGGAGTGCCCACTTGCCGTAAGACCGTCATAGAAAAGGGAGTGCTGAACCTCTATTTCTACGACACTCGCACGGCAAACAAGTATGGCAAGAAACCGACCGGCAATGCGAGGCGCGGATATGCCGGACTGCCGTCGGTCGGCCCGATGAACTTCTACCTCCAGCCAAGCGAGACCGATCCCATGGACATGGTTCGCCGGATACCGAACGGCTTCTACGTGACCGAGACTATCGGGCATGGGATAAGCATCACGACGGGCGATTTCTCGGTGGGCGCATCGGGGATGTGGATTAAGGACGGCGAGCTTGCGTTTCCGGTGCAGGAAGTCACAATCGCAGGGAACATGCTGGACATGATGAAGGGCATCGAAGAGATAGGCAGTGACATAAGGTTCGCTTCGAGCATTGTCAGCCCCACATTCAAGATAGGGGAAATGACGATCTCAGGTAGATAAATTCGAAATCCTGAATCCCAAGCACGTCCCGCCTTCGGACGGGATCCTGCCTGGGCGAGAAAACAAACTCCAGATTCAAAAGAGGGAATGCTCGAAAACTTCGGAACAAGTGGTTTTTTGCACCTTGGATAAGCGTACTCCAGAAAAGCATCTCTCCGGCGTTTCACTACGGGCGATTATTATTGCCCTGGTGATCATCCCTTTCAACAATTACTGGATCTACCTCACGGAGATCGTCCGATATGCAGGGCATCCGACCACCATCTCGATCTTCTACAATGCGGTATTCATCCTCTTGCTGCTCGTCGGCTTGAATGCGCTGATAAAGAGAACTGTGCCGAAGTGGGTATTCACGCAGGGCGAGTTGATCACCATATACATCATGATCAACATAGCCTCCGCACTCGCCGGACACGACATGATTCAGGTGCTCATCCCCGGCATGTCCTACCCATTCCGCTACGCCACGCCGGAGAATAAATGGGGAAGCATGTTCCTGGACTATATCCCCAAATGGCTCTCGGTCCGGGATCCTGAGGTCCTCAATGGGTATTACCAGGGCGCCAGCACACTGTATACCAAGCACACCCTGCTTACCTGGGCGAAACCTGCACTCATGTGGACGCTCTTCATCATGGCGCTGCTGTTCGTCATGCTCTGCCTAACGGTGATCCTGCGGAAACAATGGACCGAACATGAGAAGCTGACGTATCCCCTGGTCCATTTGCCGCTGGACCTATCCAGCGCGAAGACGCCATTCTTCCGAAACAGGCTTCTGTGGGCGGGGATAGCGGTAGCGGTCGGCATTGACCTCATTCAGGGCATGCATGTGCTGTATCCATCCGTGCCGGGCCTGAAGATCAAGGAACTGAACCTCATCAATTACATTACAACCTATCCATGGAATGCCATCGGGAACTGTCCGGTGTCTTTCTACCCGTTCGGCATTGGGCTGGGGGCGCTGCTTCCGCTCGATCTCTCCTTCTCATCATGGTTCTTCTTCATTTTCTGGAAGGCAGAGCTGGTGATCGCCGCATGGAAGGGCTGGAATCAAATCCCGCGCTTCCCATACGTGAACGAGCAGTCGTTCGGGGCGTACATGGGCATCTGCCTGTTCGCAATATGGTCCGGGCGGAAGCATTTCTCCCGCATTCTTACCGGTTTTTTCACCGGTCGAGGGGATCTCGATGATGCGACCGAGCCGTTGAGATACCGCACCGCCGTGATAGGAGCGATGGCCGGGGCTATGGTGCTGGTCCTGTTTGTACGGGCGATGGGGATGGCTTGGTGGCTGATCTTCGCATTTTTCGGCATCTACTTCGCCTTGTCGGTGGGGATCACCCGAATGAGAGCAGAACTCGGGCCGCCGGCCCATGATCTCCACGCAGCCGGGCCGGATTCGATCATCCCCATGCTGATCAACCCTGCGAAACTGGGCACTCCGAACCTGGTCGTGCTTTCGATGATGTTCTGGTTCAACCGAGCTTATCGCGCGCATCCGATGCCGTTCGAACTCGAGGGTTTCAAGATGGCCGAGCGAGTCGGCATGGGCTACCGGCGACTGTTTGTGGCCATCCTGGTCGCTGCCCTGGTCGGGACGCTGGCGAGCTTCTGGTCAGAGCTTCACGTGAACTACCAGGTGGGAGCGGCTTCGAAGATAGCGCCGCCGGTGGTCTCCCTCATATTCGGCCGAGAGCCGTACAACAGGCTGGAGGGATGGATAAGGGGAGTTGCCGTGTCACGGGCGAATATCGCCTATGCCATATGCGTGGGCTTTGCCCTCACCATTCTCCTGAATTCCCTCAGAATGCGGCTATCGTGGTTCCCATTCCATCCGGTCGGATTCGCCATATCGAGCAGTTGGTCTATGCACCAGCTCTGGATGGCCATGTTCATCGCCTGGCTGATCAAGCTCCTCCTTCTCCGATACGGCGGTTTGAAGCTTTACCGATCGGCCATCCCCTTCTTCCTCGGCCTGATCCTGGGCGAGTGCGTTATGGGAAGCCTGTGGACGCTCATCGGGATCGCTCTGAACATGCAGACCTACGCGTTTTGGCCATGACCAGCGGCTAGTTGATAGAGGCTAGAGAAAAGAACGAATCTCCAGAGTCCTTCTCCTTCCGCCGATAATTCCTCTGGTGGTTGCCGCAACAATCGCCGAATTATTCATGTGAAACCCAGGGGTTCGTATGGAACAATCTTGTCAGTAAGATTGCCCGGCGATGAGCCCCGATTGATCGGGGCAGCCAGCTGGCGGCAAAACCACAGTCAAACCTAAGAGGAGGTGCACCAGAGTATGAAAGCATTAAGGAAGAAGAAGGACGAGAGAGGATTCACGCTTATTGAAATCATGATCGTGGTCCTTATCATCGGTATCCTGTTGGCGATCGCGGTGCCGAACTTCGTAAAGGCGAGGGAGACCTCCCGAGCGAAGGCCTGCGTGTCGAATCTGAAGCAGATTGATTCGGCCAAAGAGCAGTGGGCGATGGACACCAAGGCTGGCGACGGCGATCCCGGCCCGCTTATGACCGACATTGCAGGCGCCGGCTTGTACATCAAGGCCGAGCCAGAGTGTCCGTCGGGTGGAGACTATATTGCCGGTATTGGCAACATTGGTACCGACCCGACCTGCAGCCTCGGGGCCACCACCACTCCACCGCACCAGTTGTAAGGACATGTTTCGCAAGGGGTTGGTGCGCTTGACGCACCACCCCCTGCGGCGGACCAGCAGGCCGTCCAGCCCCTGCCATGAATGGGTATGTTGGGCGGCATTTCTTTTGAGCCCGTTCGGGCGGAGAAGAGGTTGAGGCCCATGGAAGCAAGAGCAAGGAAAAAGAGGCGCTCTGCAGGTTTTA
>DASRZD010000078.1:0-3881 GCA_035686805.1 Armatimonadota bacterium | reverse complement strand
TGTGTTGCCGCTCATCACGCGTCCATTGGGCCGGATTTCCGGTTCGGGAACGACGAAGTGCTGAAGGCGATGGCGGATTTCCCGGGGCGGATTTACGGCTACGCGACCGTCAACCCGAACTACCCTGAGGAGATGGTTTCCGAGATCGAGCGATGCATCTCCGAGGGCATGGTGGGGATTAAGCTCCACCCCGAGATGCACAAGGTGGCGGTTGACGACGAGAAATACCGGCCGGCGTGGGAATACGCGAACGAGCGCGGGCTGCCGATCCTGTCGCATACCGGAACGGCCGGTTTGAACCCGATCAAGTCATTTGAAAAGCTGGCGGAGGAATATCTGGACGCCATCATCATACTCGGCCATGCAGGTTTCGGCTCAGAGGGTGCGGACCAGTCCATCGAGGCGGGGAAGAAGTGCCCGAACATCTACCCGGAGATCACCGGCTCGACGATCGTCTACGGCACGCTCGAGCGGATGGTCCGGGAGCTTGGGGCGGACCGGGTGCTGTTCGGGACTGATCTTCCGTTCCTGGATGCTCGGCCTCAGATCGGCCGAGTGGCGTTTGCGAAGATCTCGGATGAGGAAAAGCGGCTCATACTTGGACTTAACGCTGCTCGGTTGTTCAGGATATAGAACACAGATTACACAGAAAACCACAGATAGCACAGATGAAGAAACTCCTGACCTATCTCGCCATAGTCATCATATTTGTTCCCTTGGTTCGCTGGGTCGCCAAACCGAAGGTGCGGCAGGAGTACACCAAAGACGGCAAGGTCATCATCGAGTGGTATAACTACTCGACCCCCGAGTTCCTTAAGCTGTATACCGACTACCTCGTGCCTGAGTTCGAGGCGAGCCATCCCGATATCAAGATTCGGCTGAACTCCAGCCTCGGAGACACCGGCTACGACGCCAAGCTGCTCACGCTCATCGCCGGCAAGATTCCCCCGGATATCGTCCATATCACCCAGCAGAACTTTCCCTTCTATGCGGTCAAGGGCATCTTTCTCGATCTGAATCCGGTCATCGCGCGGGACAAGTCATTCAACCTGAACGACTACTTTGGCCCGGTGATGGACGGCATGCGCTTCCAGGGGAAACTCCTCGGCCTGCCGAGCGATTTCTCCACCATCGCCCTCGTGTACAATAAGCGGATGTTCGACAAGTATCACGTGCCCTATCCCGATAAGAACTGGGACTGGGACAAGTTCCTGTGGGCGGCGAAGAAGCTGACCCGCGACACCGACGGCGATGGGGTCATTGACCAGTTCGGCTTCGTGAACATCAACTCGTACAATCGCTGGCCGGCATGGGTCTGGATGAACGGCGGCGACATCCTGAGCCCCGATATGAAGAAATGCCTCCTGGACAAGCCGGAATCCATAGAGGGGCTGAAGTTCTATATTGACCTGTCCACCAAGTACCACGTTGCCCCAATGGGGGCTCAGACACTCGGGCAGAGTTATCAGGAGATGTTCATGACCGAGCATGCGGCGATGATCGCCGACGCTCGCTATGCCTACAAGACATTCGCCAAGGGGATGTCGTTCCCGTGGGACATCGCTCCGATGCCTAAGGGGAAGCAGCGGGTGACGACCTTCATCTGGGGCGGAAACTCGATCCTCCGATCGACGAAGCATCCCAGGGAGGCGTGGGAGTTCCTGAAGTTCCTCTCGGGCAAGGAGGGAGCGCTCCTGAATGTGAGGGCCGGCAACGCATTTCCGGCATACAAGAAGGTTGCGATGTCGGACCTTGTGCTCAAGTCGCCGCTGTCGCCGCCCCATGACAAGGTATTCCTTGACGCCATAGAGTATGGTCGGCAGGCGCCGTTCCCGCCGCAGTTCACCGAGTTCAACCAGGCGATGACGAAGTTCGACGGATGCTATCTCGGGTACACGCCGGTTGACCAGATTTGCAGACAGTTTACCAAGGACGTGAATGCCGCCATTTCGGGAGAAGTATGGTGAGTGCGGAGTGCGGAATACTCCCATGCTCATGGTGATTAGGTAACTATATGGGGAAGAACAAGCTTACCAAGAGACAAAAAGTCGAGGCAGTCCAGGGCTTCATGTTCATCTCGCCCTGGATGATCGGATTCATCGTATTCGCCGCCGGGCCGGTGATTGCGTCCCTTGTGCTCAGCTTCTGCAAGTGGGACATCCTGACGCCGGTTCAGTTCGTTGGCCTGAAGAACTACGTCAAGATGACGAACGATCCGCTCATCAAGAAGTCGCTGACCAACACGCTCTATTACGCCTCGGCGGCGATCCCATTGGGGATGGTCGGGGCGCTCTCGACCGCCCTGCTCCTGAACCAGAAGCTCAAGGGGATGAGGCTCTTTCGAACCTTGTTCTACGTGCCGTCGGTAACTGCCGGTGTGGCGACGCTGCTTCTATGGATGTTGATATTCAATCCCGAGCTTGGGCTGCTCAACCGTGCTCTTCGGCATCAAATCCCATTCACGCATATACCGTTTATCGCCGATCCGCCGAAGTGGCTGGGCGACCCCCACTGGGCAATGCCGGCGCTGATTATCATGGCGCTGTGGGGAGTCGGCGGCGGGATGCTGATCTATCTCGCGGGACTCCAGGGCATCCCCGAGGAGCTTTATGAGGCTTCGCTCCTCGATGGCGCGAATGCTCGGCAGAAGTTCTGGTATGTGACCATACCGCTTCTCAGCCCGACGATCTTTTTCAACTTGATTATGTCAATAATCGGCTCGTTCCAGGTTTTCAATGCGGCTTTCATCATGACCGGCGGCGGCCCGATGGACGCAACCCGGTTCTATGTGCTCTATCTCTTCCAGAATGCATTCCAGTATTTCAGGATGGGCTACGCCTCGGCGATGGCCTGGCTGCTGTTCATTATCATACTCATACTCACGCTCATTCAGTTCAAGATCGCGCCGAAGTGGGTGCACTATCAGTGATGCAATGGTTGATGGTTGATGGTTAATGGGAGACTAAGGAAAACGACTGATCCGAGAGTCAGATTCTGGCGGAATCTGAAGACTGCACTGACCTACCTGGTGCTGATCGGGCTGTCGTGCGTCTTCCTGATTCCGTTCTTCTGGATGCTGTCCACGTCGCTCACTGAGGCGAGTAAGGTCATCGTCCGTGACAGGGAATGGATTCCACACCCCTTCATGTGGAGCAACTACTATAAGGCGCTCACGGTTCTGCCATTCCAACTGTTCCTCAAGAACACGCTCATCATCACCATATGCTGCATCATCGGGCAGACGCTGAGCGCGTCATTGGTGGCGTTCGGTTTCTCCCGGATGCGCTTCCCCGGGAGGAATGTGCTTTTCATAATGGTGCTCTCGACCATGATGCTCCCTGTTCAGGTGACGCAGATCCCTACGTTCGTCATATTCACCCATCTGCGCTGGATTGACACCCTGAAGCCGTTGATCGTGCCGGCATTCTTCGGCGGCGGGGCATTCTTCATCTTTCTGCTCAGGCAGTTTTTCATGACCATACCGAGTGAGTTGGAGGACGCCGCCAAGATTGACGGCTGCAGCTCGCTTGGAATCTATTGGAATGTGGCCCTGCCGCTCTCGAAGCCGGCGCTCGCGACTGTGGCGATCTTCAGCTTCATGGGCCACTGGAACGACTTCATGGGGCCGTTGATCTACATCCAGTCAATGGAGAACAAGACCCTGGCGCTGGGGTTGAACTCCTTCCGGAGCCTCCACGGCACGGAATACCATCTGCTGATGGCCGCCTCGATCTCCGTGTTGCTGCCGGTTCTCATCATCTTTTTCTGCGCCCAGAAGTACTTCGTGCAGGGGATAGTGCTGTCTGGCATCAAGGGATAATGGGGAATGGTTGATGGCCGGCGCTGTCTCCACCACATCCGGGCTTGACTTGGGACAAACC
>DASRZD010000077.1:0-2574 GCA_035686805.1 Armatimonadota bacterium | reverse complement strand
TTGTCCCTGGCCGACAGATACTTGTAGAAGCTCGGCATCTCGACCAGCGCCCCGACCTTTGACAGGCTTTGGACTCGCTGGTGGAGCACGTCCCATCCCAGTAAGCGCGCCGTCCCCGACTTCGGCCGAACGAGGCCCGTGAGCATGCGGATAGTCGTGCTCTTACCCGCGCCGTTCGGGCCGAGGAAGCCGTAGACATCTCCCTCATAAACCCGCAGGCTGAGGCTGTCAACCGCTCGCCGGCGGCGGAAGTCCTTGGTTAGACCGATTGTTTCTAGAACGAGTTCAGACATAGTTCCGATGGGACCAATGGGTCATATGGGACGGATGGGTCACCGCGTATCCTTCGCCAGCAAGCCGGCAAACTGCTCTTTGCCGCCGACGGCTCTCTCCAGCTTGGCAAGGGCGGTCTGGTAGTCATAAGTCGCATTCACGTGATTGGTCTCGGCCAAAGTGAGCGCCGCCTGAGCGTCCAGCACCTCCAACTGGGTGGAGACTCCGCCCTGATATCGTACCTGTGCAAGCCTCATTGCTTCCTTCGCCTGCTCCAGACCCTTTTCGGCGACCTGGATCCGGTCCCGGCTCTCATTCAAGTTTAGATACGCCTGTTGCGTGTCCAACATCACTCCCTGCATCACCTGTTGCTGCATGGACCGGGCGTTGTCCGCATCCGAGGACGCCCTATCCACTGCAGCCCTGGTCGCCCCGCCGTCAAACACGGATATGCTCGTCGTGAGATAGGCCGTCCACCCGTGATCCCGCGGGTTGAAGATCGTCGAATTGAAATTGCGGTTATAGTCCCACTGCAGATTAAACCTGGGCTTGCCGACCAGACTGGCCAGCTTCCTGGAATGGTCGGCCATTTGGACCTGAGTATTCGCTTTCAGGACCTCCGGCCTCCAACGGCAGGCAGCATCGGTACAGGCCGGCAGCTCGAATGCCAAAAAGCCTGCGCTTTCCGGCTCGACAAGGTCAATCAACGTGGCAACCGGCTGACCCATGACGTTGTTTAGCGCAGACTTTGCCAGTTCGACACTGTTTTGGGCTTTGATCGATTCCTGCTGGGAATTCGCAAGCTCGGTCTCTGCACGAAGGACATCGAATCTGGCAATAGTGCCGGCAGCGTAGTGGAGTTGTGCGTCTTTTAGATGTGCATCCAATACCTGTACAGCACCCTGTGCGACGAAAAGCTTTTTCTGCTCTCTCAGGACGTTAAAGAATGCGATCTTGGTGCCCAGTGTCACATCATTCGTCGCCTGGTCCAGGTCATACTGGGCGCTGGATGCGCTGAGCTTCGCCACGCGCCGCCCGGTCTTGACGATGGAGAACACGTCAATCGGCTGGGTCAGTATCAGATCGGCAGCCTTGCTGTCCTGAGTTCCCAGCTCGATGCTGTTCCCATTGAAGTCGGCCACAGGCACCTTGTCAACCCTCGTATACACACCCTGGATGTTCAGCTTTGGCATGCCGAGGGCGGTCGCCTCATCTATGCTCGCCTTGGACTTGTCTATGTTCTCCCTGGCAATCCTCATCGTCGGATTGTTTTGCAGAGAGGCGTTTATGCAATCGGCCAGAGTGAGGCTCTGTGCCTGGCCGACTCCTGCCGTGAGCGCAAGCACGGCGACCGTCAGGTAGAACTTCTGCCTCATTTCTCGGAAACCTCTACTTCCTTCGACTGGGCTTCGACCGCCTCCGCCATGCTGAGACCGGCCGCAAGGTGGTTCAGGAACTCGCGGACGGAGTCGAGCTTGAATAACATCAGACCCTCTTTGCTGGGATGGCCCATGACGAGCAATGTGTCGCCCGTATGGATCTCCATTTTCTTGCGGGCCTCTGCCGGGATAACGACCTGTCCCCGCTCGCCGACAGTGACAGTGCCGACAAAGCCATCTTCCATTTTTAAGGGATTCATAGGAAGTGTCACCCCTTTCCGCTATGTATGAAATATCATACTAATCGCACATTGTTATTATAGGCAGGGCCGCATGCGATGTCAAGGGGAATTGTTGGTTGGTCGAGGAACAGCGGTTTATTGCCGCAATCCCAATTTATGTGATATAATCTACTTCAATTGCCTCAGACATGGGGAGGTCGGTCTTCTTCTTATGGATACGAGCGATTTCAGAAACGGATTGTCCATCATCCTGGATGGCGATATCTTCACGATCATAGATTTCCAGCATGTGAAGCCGGGTAAGGGCGGCGCATTTGTCCGTAGCAAGCTGAAGAACCTGCGAACAGGCGCTGTGATCGATAAGACCTGGCGGGCGGGCGAGAAGATGGATCAGGCCATACTCGAGCACAAGAACATGCAGTACCTCTACAATCAGGACGGCGAGTACTTCCTCATGGACATGGAGACCTATGACCAGATCTCCGTAGACAAGTCGGCTTTCGGCAGCACCGTGAAGTACCTGAAGGAGAATCAGGAGATCCAGGTCCTGATGCATGACGGCAAGATCATCGGCGCAGAGCTTCCTTTCACCGTCGAGTTGGAGATCACCGACACTGACCCGGGCGAGCGCGGAAATACCGCCTCCGGCGGATCGAAGCCTGCTACCCTGGAGACCGGAG
>DASRZD010000076.1:0-2229 GCA_035686805.1 Armatimonadota bacterium | reverse complement strand
CATCCGAGGCCTCGAACTCGCCCTCGAATTGGGCTTTAATCACGCAGTGGTCAACACCGATAGCGAGCTCCTCGCCAAACAGATCAACGGGCATTACCGGGTCAAGTCGCCGGACATTGCGCCCCTGTTTGCTTTGGCGCTCGACCTCATGGGTAAGTTCAAGACCGTAAAGGTGAATCACGTCCCTCGCGAGAAGAACAAGCAGGCGGACAAGCTCGCAAGTCAGGCCGCCGGCATCCAGCCGACCCTCGAGCTTGAGGAGGTCGCCCAGCCTGCGCCGGAGGTTAAGATGATCAAGCGGTTGAGCATTCGGACCTCATCAAGGATGCAGTTTCTCGACATCACCGGCCAGGTTCAGGACGCAGTCAAGGAGAGCGGAGTCGCGGACGGCATCGGCACCGTCTTCGTGCCCCACACCACCGCCGGCATAACCATCAATGAGAACGCCGACCCGGACGTCACTCGTGATATCATGGATACGCTGGAGCGCCTCGTTCCCCGGAAGGGCGACTACCGGCATACCGAGGGCAATGCGGATTCGCACGTGAAGGCAAGCCTCATGGGGTTCTCGGTGGATGTGCTGGTGGAAGGCGGCCGCCTCGTCCTCGGCACCTGGCAAGCTATTTACTTCTGCGAGTTCGACGGCCCTCGGAGTAGGCAGGTCTTGGTCAGGGTGGGGTAGGGCTGCTTTGTTTGGCCTTCGCTCGCATACTCTTCGCACGATCCAGCAGTCTCTGTGTCTCTGGCTGACCTGGCGTGAAATCCCTGAGCACGATGGTGCAAAACTGTGTTACAGAATCATACTGTCCCGCATCAAGCAGTTTCTCAGCTAACCTTAGCGAGAATCCCTTAGTTGTGTTATGACAGCACTTGTGAACGTTACAGGACGACAATAGGAACCGATTGGCCGCAGAGACATCGTGCTCCTGGAGAGCGATCAGCCCCAGCAGCGTTTCCGCGTCGGTTGTGTTGCAGCCGGGCCCGTCCTCCTCTTTGTCGCAGCCTCTAACCTGACGAAGAACAATCTTGGCGCCCGTCAAGTCACTGGTCTTTCTCAGGGATTGCCCATAAGTAACCAGCAATCCGGGCTTCGAGATCTCATCCGCAAGGTTAATAGAACTCTTGCAGGTTTTCACCGCCTCTTCCGGTTTGTCTAGCTCAAGAAATAGATCTGCGAGTTGCCTTGAGTAGAAGGGCGCGTAGAATCTGTCCCCATTCGCCACTGTTATGGCTTCCTTGTAGTACCCGATGGCCTTGTCAGCTAGGGCGTGGTCTATCTTGGTAGGCAACACAGTGTTTTGGGGCAATCCATAGTACCGTAGGAACCTCGTCCGGGTTGCGGGATCACCAGTGCTGACCGGTGGAATCGCCCCTTGCTCACATGTCATTGCAAGGATCCAGTAGAGCTCTTGTTCGGAGTGACTGCGCTCTAGTTGCTTTTCCAGGCTTCCGATCACCTCCGAACGATAGGCGGGGCCAGCAAAGAAGGCAGACGAGTTCTCGTAATAAATGTGATCGTTCGAGGGGTGGTACTTTATCATCAGGAGTGTGTGGTACTTCAGCCGCTTCGGATCCTCATGGCGGCGAGAATACCAAACCATCGCCGCCATCCTTCTCGCCTCATCTTCGGGATGCTTCTCCAGGTATGGCTCGAACTTGTCTGGTTTTCCCTCGTCTCCCAGGTCCATCCAGGCTGTCTCAGAGCCTGCCTTGGCTACCATGTGCACAATAGGACGTGCAATCCTCCATAAGGCAAACAGGAGGATCAACGGCAGCAGAACGATGATTCCCAGTAGAATACGCCGTCTCATCGGTCAAACCCCGGCTATAGTATACCACAGATTTGCCAATACAGCGGATTGGCTAAGAGACCGAGACCTTAGTTCCCGCCGCCTCATACGTGAAATATGCCGTCGCATCCGGCCTGGTCAGGAAAAACGTGACCACCGCAAAGATCAAGATGCCAGCTATGGACGACGACCTGAAGCCCACGAGTATCCATCCGGCGATGATTGCTGCACCCTGGAATAGTATGAAGAACTGCCGGGCCCAGTTGCAGCCGCGAAGCATATAGATGGCGAGTACCAATCCGATTGCCGATTCTACCAGGCCAACGCCTATCATGAAAGTTACGTTGCCGTGTGCGCCCATCTGCGCTCGCACGGGTGCCATCTCGGGACGCGAGGCGGCAATCGAGAAAAACGCAAGAAGCGCAGTCATCCCCAGTAC
>DASRZD010000075.1:0-7283 GCA_035686805.1 Armatimonadota bacterium | reverse complement strand
CACTACAGGGTCAACGGAAGGACGCCCACGCTTCGCATAGTAAGGTCTGGCAAGCTCCCCCACAAAGGAGAAATCCACAGCCTTTTCAAGCTTCCGGTAATAGTCGTCTTCAGGAACAAGACTCTCAACACAGGCCATCGTAAAAAGCTTCGGAGCAGCCGCCGGTTTCTTCCCTTGCATCTCAAACCCTCCATCGAACGCTTGCTTCCTATAGAGGAATTCGACATCCCTATCTGCAACTCATTCCTGACGAGCTTTTTTTCAACAGGCTCTACAGACAACAGACCCGGATAGCAAAAAGACCGGCCTCCTCGCCAGGCTCCGGCCTTTTGTCTGTAGTCTACAGTCTACGGTCTGTTGTCTCACAATGGCGGAGGGGGCGAGATTCGAACTCGCGGCGCATTGCTGCGCGACAGTTTTCAAGACTGCTCCGATAAACCGCTCTGGCACCCCTCCGTGTGGTGAGATTATACCTCAAATCATGGGGAATTGGCAAGCCATCGGGGTGGTAAATTCGAAGCACGAAACTCGAAATTGGAAACAAATTCAAAGCACAAAAAGACAATGACCTAAACGGGAATACAAGCCAACAGACCGTTTGAGGATTCGGCGTTGGGTCATTTGGATTTGTTTCGTGCTTCGAATTTCGGATTTCGAACTTGAGTTTACGCCCCGTCGCCGCAGTCTGCGTAGCCCGGGACGCTGACCGGGAGCTTCCCATAGGGCGTAACGAGGCCGAAGATCAGGTCAACCGCGGCTCGAATCGAAACCTCGGGGTAGCCGTAGGTCACGATGCACGTCTTCGCCTTCGGGAAGTATCTCAGCCCATAGGGCTCTCGGGCCGCAACGACTATCGCCGGGGTTCCCAAATCCATGATCCGATTCACGAGCGAGGCCTGAACATCTTCATTTACCAGCCCGGTCGTGAACGGCTCTCTGGGGAAGGTTGTGATCAGCACTACCTTGCTCCCCTGAACCATCGCATCGAGCCGCGTGAGCTGCTCCTTGGTGGGGGTGGATTCGATCCGCAGGTGCTGGGTGTTCGCATGGAGCTTTCGAATGGCCGAGGCGAAAAGCTCGGTCGCCGGATGCATCCCCGCCACCGCCATCTGCTCAGAACCGCTCAGCCGCAGAGGAAGCAGATTCTCATCATTCCGCACCAGGGTGACGGCCTTCTCAGCGATCTCCCGCTCCAGTTCGATGATGATCGGATCCCCGACCGCTTGCTTGATGGAAGCCACATCAACAGTCCGCCGGGACTCCAGGTCGAACATGCGCTTGGCTGTGAGTATCCGGGCGACCGACTCATCAATCCGCGACTCGGGGATCTCCCCTGCCTCGACCGCTTTCAGGAGGCCGTCAAGCATATCACGCTGGAATCCCAACCTGTGGCTGGCGAGGAGGATGTCCGCCCCTGCCTTGACCGCCAGAACGGCCGAATTGGCAGCACCGTAGTTGTCCGCGATCGCCTTCATCTCCAGGCAGTCGGTGATGACCAGGCCCTCATAGCCCATCTCCTGCCGCAGGAGGCCGTTGATGATCCTTTCGGAGAGGGTGGCCGGCAGCTCGGGATCGAGGGCCGGGAAGATGATGTGCGAGGTCATGACCGATGCCACGCCTATCCTGATGGCCGCTCGGAACGGAACAAGCTCGACAGAATCCAGGCGCGTCCTGTCGTAAGGGATGATCGGCAGCGAAAAATGGGTGTCGGTCGAGGTATCGCCATGGCCTGGGAAGTGCTTCGCGCTCGCCATGATCCCCTCGGTCTGGAAACCCTCTATGGCGGCAGCGCCCAACTGGGCGACCATCTCGGGCGATTCGCCGAACGATCTCACTCCGATGATCGGGTTTTCGGGGTTGATATTCACGTCCACGCAAGGGGCGAAATTGACGTTGACTCCGACGGCGGCCAGCTGCCTTGCGATTGCCTGGGCGGCTCGCTTGCAGTAGTCCAGCGATCCCGTCGCGCCGAGCGCCATGTTACCCGGGAAAACGGAGAACGGGGCTTTGAACCTGGCGACCATGCCGCCTTCCTGGTCCGCGACTACCAGCAAAGGTATTTTGGAGAGCGATTGAAACTGGTTAACGGTGGCCGCGACCTGCTCCGGCGTATTGATGTTGCGCGCGAACAGCGCAATCCCGCCGACCTGGAATTCCTCTACAAGTATCCTGCCATGCTCGGAAACAGTATAATTCTCTTCCTCGGTAGCTCCCTGCCATCCGAAGACCAACATCTGGCCGATTTTCTGCTTCAGATCCAAGCCCTGCATTTATCCTCCTACCGACTACTTTACCGACTCAGCGAGCACGAGCATCGTCAGGAATCCCCGATATGCCGTGATAAAGTCCTCCGATTCAAACACTACCGTCACCGGATCGAGCCTTTCGCTTCCAGGCATGAAAGCGACTCGATCCGCATATCCCACGTGAGCGAACCCCACTTCGAATCTTATCGGCGGCTCCAGCGTGAAAGGCTCCAGTTCGGAAGCCCGGCTCACGGCCGCCATCGCCGCCGCCCGAATCCTCTCCCTGACAATCGCCGGATTCAGGCAATTGGCGGAGTACCGCGAAATCGGCTCCTTGACCGCAACCGCCTCGACTCCGCCGAGTATTCCCAGCGCTTCCCGGCATGCTGCAGAATCACCGGTCACCATTGCCACCGGAACCCCATAATACCCGGCAAGCGCGGAATTAATCGTGATTTCTCCGCCCGCCAACGAGTTCAACCTCGCGGAGGTGACCATCCCATCGTACGTATGGCTCAGCACTCCGTTGCAGCCGGCCCCCGCATGGCAGCCTATCAGGAAAGCCGCGTCGAAGGACTCACTCATGCCCTCCATCATTGACTGCGGCTTTATGCTTCCTCGCACCAGACGCACCCTCGAATCAAGCTCGAGAGGCTGGAGGTTCCGCATCGAGCTGTGAGCGTCGTTTACCAGTACTTCCGTCGCACCGCCGTCGAACGCTCCCTGAATGGCCGCATTCGCCTCTGCCGTCATGAGCGCTCGTGCATCGTCATATTCCTTGGTGCCCGGAGAGCATTGTTCCCAATGAACTATGCCGCCTATACCCTCCAGATCCACGGAAATGTAAACGTTCACAAATCTATTATAACCGGTTTAGCTCAGGTCGTCAAGCGTAGATATTACCGGAAAGCGCCGACCAGTATGCCGGCCCGTGTTTATAGCTGTTCTGGTGTGGGGTATACCCGGAAATGACTTCGTATGACCGCCAAGATTCCATGGATTTTCGCCGTTTCTCGAGGAGGGAGATCGAATGAAGTACTTCACATTATTCGCCGTCATTGCCGTCATGTCATTCTATTCTTTTGTCGCTGCCGATGAGTATCTCATCAAGCCGGGCGACACCCTGAACCTGATCGTCCTCGGCGAAACCGACTTTACCAGGCATGTCATCGTGAGTCCTCAGGGAAGCATCACTCTGCCCCTGATCAACGATGTTAAGGTCACAGGTATGACGACCATGCAGGCCGCTCAGGAGATCACCACCCAACTGAAGAGGTTCATGAAGAATCCCCAGGTGACCGTCGAGCTTCTGGAGGCCGGCAAGATGCAGGTCACCGTTTCCGGGGAGGTCAAGAATCCAGGCGTCGTTGCGCTGCCGTATGGCGCTCGCCTCATTGATTCCATCATGGCTGCCGGCGGCTACACTCCCACGGCCGACTTGTCTAAGGTGAAAGTCTCTCGTCCGGGCTCGGAGTCTTCGGCGACCGTTGATCTCAGCAAGTTCCTGCTCTCCGGTGACGCAAGCACGAATATCACTGTCAGCATGGGCGACACCATTTTTGTTCCCTCCTCGGAAGGTACCATCGGCTCGATTCTGGTGCTGGGGGCCGTACTCCAGGCAGGCCCTCGCCCGCTAACTCAGGGCATGACCGTTCGAGAAGCAGTCATGGCGGCAGGCGGGCCTACTCCGCTTGCGGATTTGAATAATATCACCCTCAGGCATGAAGGCTCCACCGACACGACCGTAATAGATTATTCGAAAATCACCTCCGGCGATGTCGCCGCTAATCCCCAGTTGAAGCCCGGCGACGTGATCATGATTGCCGCCAGGGAGCTGATGGGAACTTACACCATACAGGGCGCGGTAGGCCTGCCGGCAAAGTATGATCTCAAGGGAAAGACGACGATCACAGAAGCCATTGCCGTTGCCGGCGGAGTCCGCGGGAAGGCGAAGCTCAATGACGTCCGCATCCTCAGGTCTTCCGGCGGTCAGACCCAGACTCTGACGGCCAAGGTGAGCGACATTTATTCGGGCAAGTCGCCGAATATCGAGCTTCAGGATCAGGACAACATATACGTGCCCGAAGCCGGACAAAAAACTGACTTCATGAAAGTGCTCTCCGTGGCAGTCAGCCTGGGGTGGCTGCTTACGCGCGGCAGATAGCGATTTGTGAGAGGAGGAGCCCCGTGAAGTTCTGGGAATTCTACCGCATCATCAGCCGCCGCCGATGGATGGTATTGGCTCTGGTTGGCGTGACATCGGCCAGCATTTACCTCAGCACGCTCAATGAGAAGCCCTACTACAGCGCCGCCGTGCAGATAATGCCTTCGGACACCGCCCTGTATCGGCCCATATTGCCGTCACCGGGCGCGAGTATCGCCGGCGCGCTTGGGGAGAGGCAGACGGATAGTCAGCTTCCAAACCTCCTCAGCCTCATCAAGAGCAGGCGGGTAGCCGAACGCACCATCCAGGTGGCCAACCTGAACGAGGACCCCGATTCCCTTCTGGGCAGGGTAGAAGTGGGCACGGCTCCGAATCCCGGCGCTCGCAGCCGTCAGGAGATGGGCACGGATATCATTGAGATCAAGGTGTCCGACACCCATCCGAAGGAGGCGGTTCGGACCGTAAACGCCCTCGCGCATGTGTTCGCCAACTTTTATCAGGAGATCAGCCATCAGGAGGCGAGCGATAACAGGCGGTTCCTGGAGTCGGAGCTTGCCCGCGCCGGTTCGGAAGTTGACCGCACCTCAGAGAAGCTGAAAGGATTCAAGCGCGACAATCGAATCACTTCGATCGCCGATGCCACCAGCGCGGCGTCTGCCGATATGAGGCAGGCCGTCGCGCAGCGCGATTCCGCCAGGGCGGCCCTTGCCAATGCCCAGGCGAAGCTGAATGAGGTGAACAGGCAACTGCTCCTTGTAGGCCCGACGAGAACGGTTTACGAAGGCACCTCGAACACTCCAATGGTCACGGAGCTTGAAACCCAATTGGCCCAACTCACGCGCCAGCTCAATGAGGCGCGATCCAAGTATGAGGAAGTCCATCCGCAGGTTGTCGCAATGAAGGACTCGCTCGAGGAGGTTAGGAGGAAGCTCAACGGCGAGCGTGGAAAATTGAAAACCACCACTCAGGTCGTGCGAAACCCGGTTTACGAATCCTTGCTCCAGCAGCGCTCAACCCTGGCTGCCGACCGCGATGGCCTTGCCGCCCAGTTAGGGCAGTTGGAGGCTTCCGCCGCTCGTGCATCCGGCGCATTGAAGCCCGGCATGGACGTGAATCTTGCACGCCTGGAAGGGGAGTTCCTTGCCGCCCAAGCCACCTACCAGACCATCCAGTCCCAACTCAACCAGGCTCGGCTGAATGAGAAGGAAACCACCGCGACCGGCGCAATACGCGTGATTGACGAAGCGGTGGAGGCGGTAGGCCCGCTAGGGGTCAACCGATGGGCATACATGTTCCTGGGAGCGGTCTTGAGCCTGATCGTGGCCGCAGGACTCGCGATAACGCTTGATTCGCTGGACAACCGGATTCGGACGAACCTCGATGTCGAGCGGCTGCTGGGGCTTCCGGTAACCGCTCTCATTCCCAAGAGCCTCGATTCGACCGATACCGGCCTTGCTCGGGCGGTCTACACTCAGCCGCTCTCGCCGATCTCGGAGGCATACCGGTTCCTGCGAACCGACCTGCTCCTGAGCAGCGAAGCAATCGGAGCGAAGTCAATAATGGTTGCGACCGCGAAACCCGGCCAGGGAGGCACGTGTACGGTCGCCAATCTGGGGATTTCGCTGGCTCAGGACGGCAAGCGAGTCGTGCTGGTGGACGGCGACATGAGGCGCCCGTCGCTCCATAGGATATTCAAGGTCCAGAACGAGCGAGGCCTGAGCAATATCCTTGCGAACGAGAAGGACCTGGAGGATGTGATCCTCAGCACGGAGGTCGAGAACTTGCTCGTCATCCCCGCGGGGCCGACTCCCAGCAATCCGTCGGAGCTGCTGGGATCGCAGCGGATGAAGGCTCTTCTTCAGAAGCTGACGGAGAACGCCGATTACGTGTTGCTGGATACTCCGTCGGCGGTCGCATTCACCGATGCCGTCGTGCTTTCTCGGATCGTTGACGGCGTGCTGTTGGTCGTTCGCGCGCAGCAGGTGCCTCGAGGGGCGGAACTCCAAGTCCGCGACTTGCTTAATAAGGCGAACGCAACCATCCTGGGGGTCGTGCTGAATGACGTTCAACCGGAGATGGTGGACAGCTATTACTATCACTCGCACTACTATCCCGACATGGGGAAGAAGATCGCACTGGTTGGGGTGCGTGGTGGGAGCGCAAGATCGCTGCCGCCTAAAGGGCAGCCGGAGTAGCAGTTCGCGAGGCGACGACTTCCGCCTCCACAGGAGGTGAGGATGCAGAATAGAGCTGGCGGCCGATCTCCGCCAGTTCTTTCAGTTTTTCGATCTCGGCTTCGATGTTGATATCGTCGGCATGGCGGCTGTCCAGGGCATTGATTATGCGTTCCGCGAGGCGTATCGCCCCCAGTACAAGCATTTCGTTCTCATAATCCACATAGACGTGGAAGCGCCCTCTGGGGTCGATCCGCCAGTTCCATTGGGTCTCGCCCTTGAGAATTCGGGACTTCTGGACCTGGCCCTGAAGCTCGATGATCAAATGCTCGAAGAGATGGGGAATCTCGGTGGCGCGGGATTCCTTCCTGAAAGTATACCCGTTGTCATTGTCGCAGCGATGTTTCGCAAGGTGGGGAAAAAGCTTGAAGAGCAAGCGCGGGATATGGGGAGCATGTTCCGTCGAATACCGGTTGGGGTCCGACATTTCGACGACAAGTTTCACCCTATTTCTGTCATAGAACAGAATCTCAACGACTTTCAAGGAGAGCTATTCCCTTCGCTTGATTGAGGGCAAGAAACTCGTTGCGCACGGCTTTTGGAGGTACTCCTTTTACGGGTCACGGGGGACTCCCAACCCGATGAAGCCGTCTTGTCCGCCAACAGTTTAGCACGGGCCAATGGCATTGTAAAGGGATG
>DASRZD010000074.1:0-5277 GCA_035686805.1 Armatimonadota bacterium | reverse complement strand
GGCACGCCTTATCGCCCCAGCCACATTGAACTCTCGGCGAAGCATGCGCGCAGGCAGCCGCCGATAGTCGTCTCCCGGGACTGTGGCAAACGGGGGTGTTCCGTTCCTGCCAAGCTCTTCGGCGCTCAGCCAGCCGGAGTCGTCGAATCCTGGCTCCTCCCACCCACTGGTTTCGCGTGCGCAGACTCTCCAACTCGCGTTGGAGGTAATGATCAGCGACTCGCCGGATTCAAACTCGGCAGTTAACGCGCAGATGAGCCCGGAGGGACGATCGGTCTCGTCACTCACTGACGCCGCCACCGCAATGGTATTCGCCCCGTGTTTCAGATACCTCTCGAGATCGAACTCGGAGACCGGCGCGAAGATCGTCCGTGCTCCCTCCGTGACCTGCTCGCCGTTGACTGAAATCGCAAACTTGCCGTGCGTGCCGATTGTCAGCCGGGCACCGCTTATCTCGTTCGCATTGGTTAAGTCTACAGTTCGGCGGAAGTACCGTATCTTGCCGTCCATCTCTGCAGTCCGTGAGGATTCGTCGGGGAACCAAATCCACCGTGCATCGGCCAAACAGTCGGGATTCTCGCCACCATCGAGGCCGACCCACCTGGCTTTCCAGTCTGATCCATCGAGAAGGCCCATCGTCCATGAGGCGGGAGTGCTCCACTTCGAAGGGTTTCCATGATTGTCCCAGACTCGGACCTTCCAGAAGCACGTGCGGCGGGATGTCAAGGGGGCGCCCGCGTACACGACGTGGGTAGATTGGTCGGACTCAATCTTGCCGCTGTCCCAGAGATCGCCTTTGTCGTGTGCGAGAGCATCTTCGCTTCCTGATACCAGTATCTGATAGGCGGTTTGAACCGCACCGCGTTCGGCTGATTCGAGCACCCAGCTCAGGCGAGGGTTCGTCACATCAATGCCTTGCGGGTTGACTAGGTATTCACACTTCAGGTCTTGCACGCCGATCACTGTAGACACCCCCGTAACGATTTCATCAAGAAACAGCGCATACCTTGCGGTGGCAGAACGAGACCGCATCTGTGTCAGTGCCGGCCGCTTTCGATATGCGTGGTTCAAGCTTCGACATGCTAACCTGTCTCCCCTTCGTGCATGCACTGTCCAACTTCCTGCGCGCTCAGACGACGGACATCATATCGGCATTGGAGAGCACATTAGACGAGCCTGCCTAACCGAGCAGAGCTGAAAGCCGGGTTGTCCGCCAAGGCCAAAACGACCAAAATCGAGCTCAAAATATCCAGACTAGAACCGTTTCCTGTATTATGTTTTCCGCCCATCCCACGACAGGTAAGGTACCCGTTTATACCCTTGATAGGTCAAACTGTCAATGCAGATTCCGTCTCCAGGTCTTACGCTTAGCTCGGGTAACACCCAGGGACCCTTGGGCTGAGTGTCGAGCCCACTTTCGAATCCTAAGGATGCAAAGGGGCCCGTGCCGATCTGCCAGGCTGATCAGCCATTCTCCCTGTTCGAATTCCACCGAAGCAGCCATTCCTTAATCGCCGGTTTTCGGTATCCCACACCACTGAGTTCCCTCAGCTATCCTCGTCTCACGACTCCACGAGTGTAACCGGTTGCATCAGGCAATCGCCAGGCATTAAAGTTCTTAACAAGGGCATTGACATTCATATCGGACCGTGCTAGCATGAAACCGGTTGCATAGCCATGATAAGGGAGACTGCCACATTAGCTGACGTTGCACGCCTGGCAGGGGTGTCGAAATCCACGGCATCCCGAATACTCTCGGCTGCCAAGGGTAAAACGATTCCTTATTCGCCAGCGACTCAGAAGGGGGTCCGGGACGCGGCGAATCTTCTGGGCTACCGGCCGAGCAAACTGGCGAGAGGATTGACCGGTTCGAGGACCGGGATGATTGGCCTGGTGATCCCCACTTTGGAAGATAGCTTCTTTACGGCTGCCACAACCATCATCGAAGGGGAACTGGCGAAGAAGGGATTCAATGTCATCCTTTCGAATACCGGCGGCGACTCGGGCCTGGAGCGTGCGAAGGTCGAGGACCTCCTCGGCTGGCCGGTGGACGGGCTGGTCATCGTGCCGGTTCAGCAGACCGGCGATGCCGGCCTTTTCTGGGAGCTCTGGCAGCGGAATGTCCCTTTCATACTAATTGACCGCACGTTTGCCGATACCCCGTTCTACAGTGTCACAACCGATGATCATGCGGGTGCAGTCATGGCCGTCGAGCACCTTCTCTCGCTGGGTAGAAAGCGCATCGCCTGCGTCAGTGCACGGCTGGCAGTTTCCACTAACAGAGCAAGGTTCTCGGGATACAAGGACGCCCTGATCCGCAACGAAGTCCTCCCGGATGCGGAGCTCGCCGCCGAAGTCTCGCCAACTAGAGCGGGAGGGCGTGGGGCGATGGCGTATTTCATGGAAGCTGGGGATCTGCCCGATGCTGTCTTCTGCTTTAGCGACCTCATGGCAATCGGTGCGATGGAGGTGTGCCTTGAGCACGGGATCCGAATTCCTGAGGATCTGGCGCTGATTGGTTATGCTGACCTGGACTATTCCGGCCTTCTAAGAGTGCCATTGACCAGCGTCCGCCAGCCTCGAGATCTGATCGGACTAACCGCCGCCGAGATGCTTCTGGCGCGATTGGATGGCAAAGCACCGCAGACATCGGAGGTCAAGCTTCCGGTTGAACTCATTATTCGAGAATCGGCATGAATAGTCGAGAGCGAGTGCTGGCAGCGATCAACCACCAAACGCCCGACCGCGTCCCGGCGGATATCTGGGCCGAGGCGGAGGTCTGGGATCGGCTGATTCGCGACCTCGGCGTCAACTCGGCGGAGGAGGTTCGACGGCGGCTGGGCATTGATATCCGGTATGTCTCGCCAATCTACCCGCCTGATGTCGAGCAAGACGGCATCCGGCAGAACATGTGGGGCGAGCGATGGGCAAAGGCGAACACGCCGTGGGGCGAGAACTGGGAGCACATTGACGGCGCGCTCGCCGGCGTATCGAGCCTGGCGGAGATCGAGGCCTTTCCCTGGCCGACCTGCGACCAAGTTGATCACTCCACGCTCGCAGAGCAGTGTGATCAGTATGACGGGTATGCCATCGCATTCGGCAACGCCGACGTCTTCGAGCGGCCTGCGCTCGTTCGAGGGCTGGAGAACATGCTCTGCGACACGGCCCTCCATCCTGAGTGGGTCGAGTATCTGACGAAGGTCTTCCTCGATTTTTTTATCGAGGATTTCAAGAGGAGCATGGAGGCGACCGGCGGCCGAATTGACATCTATTACGCCATGACCGATCTGGGCACCCAATCAGGGCTTCTGCAAAGCATGGATACCTTCCGGCGGTTCATCGCCCCCTCCATCCGCACGCTCGCCGACCTGGTGCGCAGTCATGGGGTGAAGTTCATGTTTCATAGCTGTGGGGCGGTTCGTCAGGCGATCCCAAGCTTGATCGAGTTGGGAGTGGACATTCTTAACCCAATTCAGCCCGCAGCGGAAGGAATGGACCCTCAAGGGCTGAAACAGGACTTTGGCAATGATCTCTGCTTCCACGGAGGGATTGACATTCAGTACCTGCTGCCGCTCGAATCCGCCGATGCCGTTCGGCAGGAGGTCCGGCGCCGGGTTGGCATCCTCGGCGACGGAGGAGGGTACATCCTCGCGCCGTCGCACAACTTGCAGCAGGACATACCGACCGAGAACATACTGGCGATGTATGACCTATCGCTGAGATAGAAAGGAAATCATATTGATTCAGACATCCATGGGCAAGAAACTCAGAATGCGCCGGGTCTTTCGCGATGGGAAGGTCCTGGTGCTGCCATTCGACCATCCGATCTACTACGGCCCTCAGCCCGGCAATGAGGACCCGGCCAAACTCGTCGTCCTTGCGCGGGATCATGGGGCGACCTCGATCTTGATCACCGCCGGTGCGCTTCGTCAGGCGGTTGACGAAGTGGGTGATCTGGGCATCATTATGCGCATTGACACCACCATCAGCCGGATGGGCGGCCCTGACGATGTGATGCACTATCTCCTAAGCGTGGAGGAGGCTGCCTGTCTCGGCGCGGACATGGTGGTCATCAATTGCTACATCGGCGTCGGCGATCCCGAATTGGAGTCCAGGCTGCTGACTAAGATGGCTGACACTTCGCGGGAGTGCGAGCGCATTGGGATGCCGATGTGCGTCGAGATCATCCCCCGAGCCCACACGCCTTCTACCTCGGAGGAGCTTGCCGTCGCCATGCGCCTCGGGCTGGAATACGGCTGCGATATGGTCAAGACCGTCTACAACGGCGATCCCGAAGGATACGCGAAGGCAATCGCCTCGTGCCACCTGCCGGTCATTATGGCGGGCGGGCCGAAGGCAGACGATGAGCTCGCCATCTTCCGCCAACTCAAGGAAGCCATGACCCACGGCGCGTGCGGAGCGGCGATCGGCCGCCGAGTATGGGGAAGCGATCGGCCCGGCCCGACTCTCGATGCGATCAGGGCAATTGTCATGGATGGCGTCTCGATCGAGGAAGCGATCAAGATCTACTCGCAATGAAGACACTCGACATATCGGTTGTGGGGCTATCGTGCGTGGACTGCATAGCCATCGGGCCTAAAGGTCGGTGGGGGGTTCAGAATCCCGTCGGCGGCATTCGGATCAGCGCCGGAGGTTTGGGCAATGCCCTCGTCGCACTCTCGGGGCTGGGCCTCGAGGTAGGCGTCTCCACGCGAGTCGGGGCGGATATGTACGGCGACTTTCTGCGCGAGCAGTGGCAGGAACTCGACACAAGCGGCGTAAGGATTGCCACCGACCACTCCACGGGATTCGCTTTCGTCTTGAATCATGGGAACGAACGCACGCCGTTTTACTCGGCGGGGGCAAATTCGGCGTTCTGCCTGTCGGATATCCCGACGCGGTTTATTGAAGAGAGCCGATGCATGCTCATATTCTTCGCAGGCGCGCTGCCGTCACTCGATGGGGGCCCCATGCTTGAACTGGTGAAACGCTGCCACGCCGCCGGGACGACCGTCATCCTCGATGCGAGCGACAGCATCTCGGCGGACTACCGTCCTATCCCGTCCTATCTGCCCAATGCGAACCTGGTCGTGAACCAGGAGGAAGGCCGACGAATCACCGGCAAGGAATCGGCCTGTGAGATTCTGGAATCCCTGGCTCATCCTGGCAGCTTCACTGCCGTCACTCGTCTGGACGGCGTGTCACTCCTAACACCGAACGGCGAATACCTGGATGTTCCCTCGCCATTTCACGGGCGACCCGTTCGTGACGTCGTCG
>DASRZD010000073.1:0-5409 GCA_035686805.1 Armatimonadota bacterium | reverse complement strand
CGCTGTTCAAGACGCTCGATGGGCACTATCGCCTCTACATCAGCTACGTTGACCCTGAGGACAATCGGTGGCGGATTGACGTCATGGAGGCCGACTCGCCCTCCGGCTTCAAGCCGAGCGATCGGAGGAAGGTCCTGACCGAGCCGGAGGTCGGGGTCGAGGGGGTCAAGGATCCCGTTGTGCTGCTGCTCGGTCGGATGCACTACATGATTGTCTCCTACGCCGCACCCACGCCTGATGGAAGATCGGCTGATCACGAAGAGATGCATGGGACTGGAGACGCCTACAACACCGGACTGGTGAAGTCATACACCGGCCTTGCCACCAGCGGCGATGGGCTGAGTTTTGAGTGGCAGGGCAATATCCTTGACGTCGGCGAGGGCTGGGATGCCTATGAGAGCCGGATCACCGGATTGGTCTATTGCACGCCGGTCTTCAACACCTTCTACGACGGCATTGCGAGGGTCGAAGAGAACTACGAGGAACGGACCGGCCTGGCGGTGAGCCTCGATCTGCGGACGTTCGACAAGATCACCCTCGCCGGCCCGGCGCTCGTCTCGCCGCATGCCTCGGGCTCACTCAGATACATTGATGCTGTCCAGTTTGAAGACCGGATATACTATTATTACGAAATGGCAAGGTCGGATGGAGCGCATGATCTGATGGTCAGTGTGGTCGAATGGTCGGATAGTTGATGGGGGTTTCTTGCTCCACCCCCCCCATACTCATATTGACGCATTTGTTACCGGGCTGGTATAATGCACGAGGTTGATAATTCAGCAAGGGTCGGTAGCGCCGATGAAAGTCAAAACGACAGAACGGGATTTGGTCAGCACAAGGTAAAGCTGGCCTTTTATTTTGCTCGGATCGGGAGGTTCGGACATGAGATTAGTGCCAAGGCAGGATTCTTTTTTCGATCTCTTTGACCAGCAGGTGGAGACGGTCAACAAGGGAGCAAAGGCCCTTGAGGACATGATCACGCACTTCACGGATATCGAAGACAAGGCCTTCAGGATAAAAGCGACCGAGCATGATGCGGATGAGATCGTCCACAATACCATGCGAAAGCTGAACACGACTTTCGTGACCCCATTGGACCGCGAGGATATCCATGCCCTCACGAGCGCATTGGATGACATCATGGACTTCATCGAAGCAGCCGCAGACCGGATGGTCTTGTACGAGATTGACGAGCCGACTGAGGCAGCAATCAAGCTATCACAGATCCTTGCTGAGGCGACTGAGCTCACCCGGGGGGCGGTCACGGCACTGCGTGATATGAAGAGGAACGCAGACAAGATCAGGGAAGCGTGCGTGTCTATAAACCGCCTGGAGAACCGCGGCGATCAGGTCAATCGGGCCGCCATGGCAAAGCTATTCCAGCAGCATGACAAGCCTATGGAAGCGCTGAAGTGGCGGGAGATCTACCATAACATCGAGACGGCCATTGACAAGTGCGAGGATGTCGCCGATATCCTGGAGTCAACCGTCCTGAAGAATGCCTAAGCCATGAGAAAATTCCGTTTTCTGCCGACAGAAGAGAACTTTTTTGAGCTGTTCGACGAGATGGCCCAGGTGCTCGTTGACGCCGCCGCAGCCCTCAATGATCTCATTACCGACTACCAGGACGTAGAGTCCAAGGCTCACGTGCTGAGGGACATGGAGAAGAGGGCTGATGCATTCACCACGGACATCTGCAAGCGCCTGAATACCAGCTTTGTCACCCCGATCGATCGCGAAGATATCCATGCCCTGGCCATGAGTATGGACGACGTGCTGGACTACATCGAGGCGGCTGCGGATCGCATGAAGCTCTATGGCGTGGAAGAGCCTCGCCCCGAGGCCGCCGAGCTGTCCGCATCGCTGGTGGAGGGCACCAAGATCATCAAGACGGCTGTGGCAGAGCTTGTGAATCTCCGCCACATAGAGAACGTACTCAAGCCGTGCGTCGAGATCAACAGAATCGAGAACCAGGCGGACGAGATTCAGCGAAGGGCGCTGGCGCGGCTATTCAGGGAAGAGAAGAAGCCACTGGAGATCGCCAAGTGGCAGGAGATCTTCGACCGGCTGGAAACCGCCACGGATAGGTGTGAGGACGTGGCCGACGTCCTTGAAAGCATCGTGGTGAGGAATGCCTGAAATAAGCCTTATAACCCTCGGTCTGGTTGTCGTGCTGGCACTATCCTTCGACTTCATAAACGGTTTTCATGACTCTGCAAATGCTATTGCCACATCGGTCCTGACTCGCGCCCTTTCAATGAAAAACGCGATCATGCTGGCGGCCGTCCTGAACTTCATTGGTGCAATGATCTGGACGGGCGTTGCAAAGACCATCGGCAAGGGGATTGTGGACCCAAGGCTCGTTGCAGGCAAGCAGGGACAGATGCTCATCCTGGCGGCCCTGTTGGGTGCTATTGCCTGGAACCTGTTCACCTGGTGGCGAGGTCTACCCAGCAGCTCATCGCATGCTTTGATAGGTTCAGTGGTAGGGGCTGGAGTCGCCGCCCGGGGGATAGGTGTTCTCAATGGTCACGGCCTGGCCAAGATCTTCGGTTCTCTGGTTTTCTCACCGATCATCGGTTTTATCGCCGGGTCTTTCCTAATGATCGTTATTATGAATGTCTTCGCGCAGCAGGCGCCCTCGCGGCTAAACCGGCATTTCAAACTGCTTCAGGTCGTCTCGGCAAGTTTCATGTCGTTCACCCACGGCTCAAATGACGCTCAGAAGTCCATGGGTATCATCACCATGGCTTTGGTTGTGGCGTACCCCGCGATGTCATTCCATGTGCCAACGTGGGTCAAGGTATCCTGCGCACTAGCCATGGCGCTCGGATCCGCGGCCGGTGGCTGGCGGATCATCAAGACAGTTGGGAAGAAGGTCATGGGCCTGCAGCCGGTCCATGGGTTCGCCGCCGAGACCGCGGCTGCCGGAGTAGTGCTGGCCGCCACCTTACTGCATGCCCCGGTCAGCACGACCCACGTCATCTCCTCCTCGATAATGGGCGTAGGGTCTGCGAAGAGACTCTCAGACGTCAGGTGGCAGATAGTCGGTCAGATAGTCCTCGCATGGCTCATGACATTGCCGGTATCAGCCGGTCTTGGCGCAATGTGTTATGTTGTCATCCATCTGGTCGTCAGGTAAAGCGTTTATTCTCAGTATTTAGTGCTTATTGGAACTTCTGTCTCCTCTCCCAGCGTATTCGCTCTTAGAGAGGAGTACCTGACTTGTACCGAACCCCACGATTGCTTATCCTGCCCTTACTGCTTCTACTTATCCTGCCCGCGTACTGTGATACCCCGCCCGAACTCGTCCCGGTAACGGTGAAATACCAGGATGGCGTCCCCCAAGGCGATCAGTCGCTGATCGCTGTGAGAATCCCCAACATTGACGAACTGAAAGCCATCGCCGACCCGGGCAACGCGGTCGCCGTAGGATACGGCCGCACGGTCAAGGTGAAGCACCCGGATGTGTCGAGGGTGCCCGGGCGGCTGGCGATTGCCGGCCTGATCCTATCCCCCCTCGACCGCAACCTGGAGAAGATGATCAGGCCCATTGATTCCAGCAAGCCGGTGGATGGGATCACTAACGCCGTTAACTCGCTCGGCACGCCTCAGGTTCTGGTCCCGGCGCTTGCGGCGTCGTACTTTCTGGGAAGCAAGGCCGATAAGGACACGGCGGAAATGGCGGTTTCGGCATTGGCAAGCGCCGCCATAATGACTCAGGGGATGAAGTACGTTACCGGCCGGGCGAGGCCGAATATGACGGATGCTGGGCAGTTCTCCGGCCCAAACGTCGGCAGCGGGCATGACTCTTTTCCATCCGGCCACACTGCCGCCGCCTTTGCCGTTGCCACCGTTCTCGCTAACAGGCATCCTGAACAGAAATGGCTCTACTATGGGTTGGCGACGGCGGTCGGGGTGGCAAGGGTTCGGAAGTCCGCGCACTTTCCCTCGGATGTGCTGGTTGGCGCAGCAGTGGGGGTGTATGCGGGAAACAGGGCGCTCGAAGGCACACCGAAGTTTCTGTCTATCAGGTTCTGATCAGTCTCCCATCATCTCAAGCGCCCTGATCCGGAACTGCATCGGTGGGCAGGCGTAGACCATCTGCAAGCGGCCATCCAGGAGCAGGTGGTCTCTCAGCCGGCGGATCGAATCCGAGGATAGGCAGCAATCCCCGAGCATAAAGACTTTGCCCGGAAGCCTGTCAGGCACTTGCGGCTCTTTTCCCAGAATGATGGTGACCTTCTTGTCCGGGCTGAAGGCGCCGGCATCAGCCAGCTTATCCAGGCCTCGGCGGATGTAGTACTGGCACGAACGGCAATAATCGCCCGCGATGATCTCCAGGCCGGGAAACATGGCTGCATCCAGGACAACGTCCGGCCTCGCGAACGGCCTCCTCACGCTCTCTATGCTGTCGCCCGCAACCTGGATTGCGCTCAGACTCCCCTGCCCCAGGCCGAACTCGTGGGCCAGAGCAGTGGTGTCTATCTCGGAAGGCTCGAAACCGATGACCGCCGATGCGACCGCATCCACAGCGACGACATCACGGCCGGCAATAATGATCCCCATCTCTACCGGGGTGCCTTCATCCGCGTGATCGCCTTCCAGGCCGGTGATGCCGTCAATGACGGTCAGGTCGGGCTTGCGGACGCGCAGGAAGTCGGTGAGCTTCGCCGGAAGCTCGGGGTAGCTGTGGCCGAAGAGCTTGTCCTCGTCGGAGATCGCGCCGTGCAGGTTCTTGATCCCCAGGGTGACGAGCGTCAGGCTGTGGATCTTGAGGACCGGATTGTTGATGAACACTTCGGCCTCGAGTACGGTTCTGGGGACTCGGACTGTTTTCAGCACTCGTCCGCCCGGAACGGGGACTTCCACGAACTCATCCTCTTCGAAAAAGACCATTCTGCCGCCTGCGGATTCCACTGCTTTGGTGATCCCGAGCACCTCGGCGCAGGCTCTGGTGGTGTTATTCGTCTTGCGATACTTGGCGGTCGAGATGCTTCGCCCCTCGGCGACTATGGCCTCGCTCGCGCCGCACTCGAGGGCATATGAGACCAGCGCGGTGATGACCCTCGGATCGGTGGTTGTGGGCGCCGGCATGGGGCAGAAGATGTTGGGCTTGATGACGACCTTCTTGCCCCTGAGTATGTTCTCGCCTTCCAGCGCCAGGGAAGCCGCTTTGCGAACGGCAGATGATACGCTTTCCTGATTGATCGAACCGGCGATTCTCTTTATCGAAACTACGGTGTTGTCGGCCACTGCGGGACTCCTTCGAGGCTATGTTAGACCAGGCGGTCAATCCCTCTTCTGCCCGAACCACTCGATTGTCCGCGCGAGGCCTTCTTCGAGGCTGACTTTCGGCTCCCAGCCGAGCAACTTCCTGGCCTTTGAGATATCGGGCTGGCGGCGGCG
>DASRZD010000072.1:0-2402 GCA_035686805.1 Armatimonadota bacterium | reverse complement strand
ACGAGGCGGAAATGACCTGGAAAGACGGCAAGCGCTGGGTGTATTCGATCACCTACGATGAGGGCTGCGAGGCCCTCCTGGATCATGCGCTGGCGGTCCACCGAGAGTTCGGCATACCCGGCCACGTGGCGCTGGTGGCGTCGCAGATCGGCGTTCCTCGGAACGTTCCCGGCAGCAGTTATGATGGGATGATGATCCTGTCGGCGGAGCAGATACGCATGCTCGCAAAGGATGGCTGGGGAGTCTCGTGCCACGGGATGACCCACGCCGGAATAGCCGACGAGAACGCGCACTTTGAGGTGGTTGAGAGCCGAAAGGTGCTTGCAGAAGCCCTCGGCATGCCGGTGACCGTTTTCTGCGTGCCGGGGAGCAATGACTCATACCCGGCGGCTCGGGCCGCCGCGAGCGACTATCGGGCGATCATGACCATCTACGATGACATCAACACCGAGCAAACCGACCTCATGCGCCTGTGCCGATGTCCGCTTCACTCTGAGTACCCGCCGCCGTTCTACTCGGCGTTCGATCCGTACAAGCGGCTTCACCAGGCGATGGATGCCGGCGGATGGGTCATTGATTACTGCCACTGCCCGATGCCCGGCAAGCCGATCCATCCGTGGAAGGACTGCACGCTCGAGCAGCTAATCGAGCGATTCCAGACGGTCCGGCGAATCGGCGGGGATGACGTCTGGCTCGCCGAGCCGAATGAAGTTGTAGATTACCTTGTGGTGCATAGTGGGTGATGTGTGGGAGTGTGGGCGTCTGGGCGTGTGGGAGTCTTACCCCATACCCCCAAACTCCCAGACTCCCATACTCTACCGAAGGGGGTAGGACGATGACAAAGGAACGCGCAAAGTACGGAGCGGAGGCATTCGCGGGCTTGACTGGGAAGCTGCCGAACCCATTCCCGAGGATTATGGGGCCGAACTGCGCCAAGTATCTGCAGGAGGTCGTCGAGAGCGGCCTGACCAGCAACATGGTCGAGCGATTCGAGCAGGCCTTCGCAAAGGAGATGGGCGTCCGGCACTGCATCGCTACCCCTGGATGCACTCCGGCGCTGGCGGTCCTGGTGGCCGCTTTCAACTTCGAGCCCGGCGATGAGATCATCGTCAGCCCGATCACCGACTTCGGCACGGTCCAGGGCCTGATTCGCGAGAACTACATCCCTGTCTTCGCGGACGCCGAGCCGGGGACGATCAATCTGAGCGCCGAAACTATCGAGCCGTGTATCACCGATCGAACGAGGGCGATCCTGGTCGTGCATAAGACAGGCCTCATCTGCGACATGGATCCAATCAATGGACTTGCCAAAAAGCACGGCCTGATCGTCTATGAGGACGTCTGCCAGGCGGTCTTCGGCGAATACAAGGGGCGTCTGGCCGGGACGCTCTCGACGGCAGGCGCATTCTCCTTCGACTGCGAGAAGACGATGGGGTCGGACACCGGTGGGTGCATCGTCACGAACGATGACGACCTCGCCGAGCGGATGAGGTTCGTCGGCCAGAGCCGGGGCTCGGAGATGGAGCCTGGCTTCGGGCGTAAGCATACCGTCCCCGGGTACGCCTACCGCATGACCCAGGGCACGGCGGCGATCTGCCTGGGACAGCTCGAGATAATCCGCGAGCAGGTGGCGCATCGGGACAAGATGATTCGGCTGCTAAGCAGGCTGGTCGGCGAAATACCAGGCATCACCCCGCTGCCGATCCCGGATTATGTTAACGTCTACTCGTGCTGGATGTTCGGGCTGAGCATTGACTCGGCGGCATTTGCCGCCAGAGCGAGTGCCGCCGGAACGAGCATCCCGGATCGTCGGTACATCCCGGACTGTCGGGACAAGTGCGACGCGGAGGAGTTCGCCCGTCAGCTCTGCGAGGCGGGAATCCCCGGCGCGGGAACGGGCAAGTACTACCTTATACCAGCGGCGCTGCCATTCCTGGACGAGTGGGCGCGAGAGAAGCGGTATCCGTATTCGATGCCGCCCGCATCGAGGGAGTATCGCTATGGGGCGGAGGCCTGCCCGAATGCGTGGGAGTTCCTCCAGACCTTCATCCGCTGGTCAACCTTCTGCGAGAAGTACCAGCCCGAGCACTGCGAGCTTGCGGCAAATATCGTCCGCCAGGTCGCCGACCGGAACCGGCGGTAATATAACAATTGTGCATCTCGCGTCGTCAATAATGTGTGTATGGACGTCAGATAAGTGCTCATTTCCATGAGGAGGATCAGAGATGAGATCAGGCATGAATTATGCACTTGTACTACTGATCGTCTTAGCAATTTGCATGGCTCTTCCAGTGCTTGGGAGCGGCAGTGACCAGCAGCCAATCTACTCCGTAACCGACCTTAAGGTAGAGAGGGACTTGGAAGGTAGAGAGTCTATCCGTAATATCCCATTTGATGACAAT
>DASRZD010000071.1:0-17412 GCA_035686805.1 Armatimonadota bacterium | reverse complement strand
TGGACCCGCTGGGACGGGACTCCGTCCGGCTACGAGGGCATGCTCACGGACGCCTACTACTCGCAGTTGGCGCTCTTCACCGGGTACTATGGCATCGGTTTCGGCCCGAACGGCTTCCACCTCCAGCCCTGGTCACCGCTCATAGGCAAGCGCAGCCCCCTGGGCCTCAAGTACATGGGCAAGCCGGTCAAGGAGATCGAGTAGCGACTACTCTCCACACTCGATTGCCGAGATGCAAAGCGCGGGGAGGGTGGCCGTGCTTCCGGTGGCTTTGAACTCCACGGTCTTGACCCTATCCGGCGCATCCCAATGGTTCATCACGTCCGCCTGGCGCTGATCGAGGGTATCGCACACTCGCTCGCCGCCGATGGCATGGAGATCGCCCAGTCCCAATTCCACAGGCTTGGTATTCATGTTCACGGCGAAAATGCAAACCGACTTACCATCCTCCGATTTCGAGGCGAAGACATCCACTCCCTCAGGCGCATTCTCGACGGTGACGGGCACAGGCTTCGCATGGTCGGCATACAGCTTCATCACATAGTAGCTCGGGCGCTTGAGGAGGCCCGCGGCATTTGTCGCGATCATCCCGCTGCAGAGGCTGTTGGTCATGTTCGACCGGCAGGCGATGTCCACCATGTCCGAGTGACGCATCAGCAGGTTCAGGTAGTGCGCATTGAGCAGCGCCCCGCCGAGAGTCATCAGCTTCCCTCGCCCCAAGCCCCAGTCGCCGGCGGTCGAGTTCCACTCCGTGACGGCGATTTTGATGTCAGTACCCTCCAGCATGCCGGCCAGCTTCTCGAAATCCGCCTCGCATGCCGCGAAGTCCGGCGTGTAGTGATGCGGACACACGTAGTCCAGGCCCTTGCCGGCCTTATCAATCATCTCCTGAGAGGGGAACGATGCCATCAGGACCGCCTTCGGGTCGGCCGCCTTCATAGCCTTGCAGAACTCCGGCAGGGCATTGACGTAGTCGGCGTTCCCAAGCTCGTTTCCAAGCTGCCAGTACTTCACATGGTAAGGTTCGGGATGGCCGCTAGCCGCTCGCTTCGCGCCCCACTCGTTGTCATCGCCCGCATTGCAGTACTGCACCAGGTCGGCTGCACTCTGAGAGCCGTCCGAAAAGCTGATGCAGATCAATGGCTCCGCACCCACAAGCTCGCAAAACCGGCAAAACTCGTCTATCCCAACGTCATTCGAGTCTATCCGTCCCCAAACCTTATTCGGGAACGGCACTCGACGGTCTCTATCTCCAATCCCGTTCTTCCACCGATATCCGCCCGGATCGCAGACCGACCCGCCCCACCGAATGATCGCCGGGTGCGCCTCCTTGATCGCCTGCACGACATCCTCCCGCCAACCATCAACGTTATCCGAGGGCACCAATGAGAGCTTGTCGGCCCACAGGTTACCCTTGCCGATGGCTCTGATCTCGAATACGGCACGGTCGGACGTGCCTTTGGCGGTCAGCTTGGCGGAGTACTTCTTCCACTGACCTGATGCCTTAGAGAGCTTCGCCGATGCAAGCTCCATCCAACTGCCGTCGGGGAGCAGCGCCTTCAGGATGACCTCCGCCTGCGTGTCTCCTCGAAGGTAGCCGGAGAACCGGTAAGCCATGCCCTTCCTGACCGCCAGCCCCGATTGAGTTAGCGAGCCGGTGAGTTTCGCACTTCGAGAGCCGTTGAATGGATTCACGGTATCATACTCAGCCCCGACCCACTCCCGGTCACAGAAGTTCAGCGCGCCATCATAATAGCACCAGCTCGACGGCCTGGTGACTCCCTCGAAGCTGCGGTCGTTCAGCATTTCGGCCCACATCCCGGGCACGAGGTCGTCCAGCAGCTCGACGAATCCGCCGAAGAGCATGGGGTTGATCCGCCCGGCCTGGGGCGAAAGTTTTACAGCAGGCATATCAGCCTCCGCTTTCAGAATGGTGAGTAGGATCAGGCATACGGGGATAATCCATCTCATCTCAGTGCTTCCTTGGACGAAAAGACTCATACAGTGCCGGGAGGGCCTCCCGCATTGCCTTCTCGTTCAGAATCGGGTCTCCGCGGTCGTAGATGAGGAAGTTCGACCGCTCGGTCTTCCCGAATGTGAAGCGCCCGTCATCCCGAACCGTGATCTTGCAGGGGATGAGGTGGTTAGGCAACACAGTATCCGTCGCCCGAACCTCCGAAACCAGCCGATAATGCCCATCTCGCTCGACCAGCTTGCGCCGGGACGTCTGCGCCCACAACGCCGTCTCCCACACATTATGCTGCCTCGCGCACATTCGCGCCATCACTTCCTCCGGCACTTTCTCATCCAGGCAGTTGAGGAAATCCGATCTATTCGAGCGCTCGAATGAATATGCCGCATAGCTCTGAAGCAGCGGGTCCATCCGCCGAATGAAGTCGAGATTGGAGAGCAGGTAATAGGTATTGTTCGGGCCTTTATCAAATGCGCCCTTGCCCGTGCCGCATGGGTAGACCGCAATCGGCAGATCCGACCTCAGCAGGCACACGATGGCATTCGGGTCGAGCATCACGTTCCACTCCAGGAACTCGAGCGACGACGCCCCCGCCGACAGGTGAATCCGCCGAACCTTCTCCTTGAAGAGCTTGGGCTCGCGGTTATATGCGGCGGCAAGCGGCCCCGCCGAGCCGAAGGACAGGATTTCCACCTTCTCCTTTGATTCCCTGAGCACCCGCAATATCAGCTCGATCCCCGACTGCTGGAACTCCGGCACATCGAGGGCCTTGTCGCCGGGGGACTTGAGCCTGGTGAACGGGCCGATCCCAAACGGCACATTGCGGTCGAAGATGTAGTTCAACTGAGTCATCGGAATCACGCCGGGATCACGAGGGCCGGTTTCGTCGCGGTATTCGGGCTTCTGCCCTGGGTCATTGGGCCGGCGATAGTCCTCCGTCACATCGAGTATCACCGCCTTCAGGTCAATCTCCGGCAGGCCATAGGCCGCAATGAGATCAAAGTTATCGCCGGGATCTTGATGAGAATGGTAGAGATCGGTGATATCAATCACCGGAATCGGTGCCGCCTGGAGTATTCCCGCCAGCAGGATAAGCGCAAGAATGATGCGGAGTCTCATGATGCGATTCCCGGCTCCTTCGCAGTCAATCTGGTTCGATAGTAGTCCAGGATCACCGCCAGCACGATCACACATCCTGTGACCATACGTTTCGTCGCTTCCTCGATCCCCATCTGGGACAATCCGCTGCTCAGTACGGCGATGATGGCGACGCCGAACAGCGAGTTGACAACCGACCCTCGCCCGCCCATGAGGCTCGTTCCGCCGATGACGACTGCCGCGATCGCCTCCAATTCGAACCCCGTCCCGGCATTCGGGTTCGCGGACGCCATGCGTGCGGTGTTTATAAGGGCCGCCAGCCCGCAAAGCAGCCCGGAGAGCGCATAGACCGTCACTTTCACCCGAGAGATGTTAACCCCCGAGAGAAATGCCGCCCGGTCATTCGCGCCAATGGCGATCAAGTGCCGCCCGAAGGAGGTCCGGTCCATCACCAGTTGAGCGATGATGACGACTGCAATTGCGACCATGAAGAGTACCGATATATTGCCGACCGCCACCGATGCCAGTCCGCCGATCCTCGAGCCGAGATAGATCGTGCGAGTCTCAGTGAGGAGGAAGGTTGCTCCTCGTGCGACCTCCAGCATCCCGAGAGTGACAATGAACGGCGGCAGTGCCCATCGAACCGTCACCAGGCCGTTGATGGTCCCTGCAAGCAGTCCGGCCGCCATCCCCAGGAGAATCGCGAAGGGGAGCGGCATGCCGAAGCGGTCCAGGCATATTCCAAGTACTGCCCCTGAGAGCCCGACCAGCGAGCCAACCGAGAGGTCAATCCCGGCCGTGATCAGCACGTAGGTCATGCCCACGGCAACCAATATGGCGGCAGGGACCTGGTTCGCCAGCCCGGTGAAGTTCCTTGCCGTGAGGAAGTAGGGGGTCTTGAGGCTGAAAAAAGCGATGAGCACCGCGATCACAGCACACAGGCCCAAGGCGTCCGTTATTCCCTTGCGCATAGTTACCTCAAATGGGGGAGTGGGGTGGTGGGTAACTGGGGTGATGGGATCCCATTGCCCCAACACCCCTTCCTACTTTGCCTTCGTCACCAGGTCCACCGGAGTCTCTTTGTCGGCAGGCGTACCCTTTTTGTCGACCATCTCCAGCGCATACTCGATGCCGTAAACTGCCAGTTGATCCGCATGTTGATCGGCGGTTGCAAGGAGCCTCCCATCGTTCACTAGCTGCTTGGCCGCGCTGATGTTGTCATAGCCCACGACCGTGATCTTGCCGGTCTTGCCCGATTCCTCGACTGCATTCAGCGCCCCGAGAGCCATGCTGTCGTTCGCGCAGAGCAGAGCCTTGATCTCCGGGTGGGCGGTAATCATACTTCTGGCGAGGGCGTTCGCCTTGTCGGTCTCCCAATATGCGGTCTGGGACGTGACGACCTTCATGCCCGCCGCCTTCATGGCGTCCTCGAAGCCGAGCTTGCGCTGCTCGCCATTGAATGCGTTCGGCGCGCCCTCTAGTATGGCTACCTTGTCGCCCGCCTTGAGGGTCTTTGCCAGGGCCTCACCTACCAACTTAGCGCCCTTTCGATTGTCCGGCCCCACAAACGGCGCGGTCAACCCCGCTTCCTTGAGCGCGCCGGTGTCAAATCGGTTGTCAATATTGATCACAACGATGCCCGCATCCGAGGCTTTCTTGCAGACCGAGACCAGCGCCTTCGAGTCCGCCGGCGCGATCACGATGGCATCAACTCCCTGGGCGATCATCTGCTCCACAAGCTCAACTTGCTTGTTCACATCCTGCTCGTCCTTGATGCCGTTGGCGATCAAGTCATATTCGGACGCGTGAGCCTTCTGGTGAGCCGTCGCTCCATCGGCCATCGTCTTGAAGAACTCATTCGAGAGCGATTTCATCACCAGGGCGATCCTGGGCTTGTGGCTCTGCGCCGATTGCTTCGAGCACCCGGTGAGTCCTGCCGTTAGGGCCAGGATGAGAATGATTCCAAGGAAAAGTCGCATAGTAATCCTCCGAACCCATATTCCACCGGTGACGGCAAAAACCCTTCCGACTTGACTCCAAGGGCTTTCTTTCGCCATACTGGGGGTGGAGGTATTCACATGCGCTTTCTGTTGGTGGTTGCCGTCATCCTGCTGATTGTCACGGTTTGCTATGCCGCGAAGCCCTCGCCGCCATTGCTCGAGCTGGACGGCACGGACTTCAAGGGAGGCGCGGCCGACCTCTATGGGTCAATCATGGCCGGTGAGATCAACGTGAACTATGTCTACGCCCAACCCACCGGCGCTCGCTCGACGTTAACCAATACCTTCAGGCTGGATGCCGTCCCCGAAGAGCCCATTTTCCTCCATATCAAGGGCCGGGATGACGATGGCGTCAAGCAGTGCATGATCGCTATTGAGTTGAACGGCAAGACGCTCTTCGAGGGCCGAAACGACTTCCGAGAGGACGAGTGGCTGACGCACAAGTTCCCGATTCCGGCAGACACCCTCAAGGTCGGCGAGAACACGCTTACCATCACCAATAAGGAGGCCGAGGGCAGGGTCGGGATGTACCCATGGTTCCAGGTCGCCAAAGCCTTCATCGCGGGAGAGTCATTCGTGCCTACGCGGAACATCACCAAGGACTTCTTCCTCAATCCCCCGACCGCCATCCGCGAGTTCCCCGAACCGCTGCCTGCGGGTCAAAAGCCCGGCTTCAAGATGCGGGGCACTAAGGGCTGGATGTGGAAGCCCGCCCAGTATTTGGCCGAAATCCCGGTCATGGCGAAGTACAAGATGAACTTCCTCATGAACTGCTATGGCAGCATGACCGACATCGAGCACTACCCGTGGGGAGACCCGCAGATCAATCGCTGGTGGGAGGACCTCCCTGCGACCAAGAAGGCGGCCTACGAGAAGATCGTTCGATCGTGTCAGAAGAACGGCATCGAGTTCTGCTTCAGCATGAACCCCAATCTATGCAGCAAGCGCCCGCTGAACTACTCCTCGGATAAGGATATCAACGACCTTTGGAAGCATTACTCGTGGATGCAGAGCCTGGGGGTCAAGTGGTTCAATATCTCACTCGATGACATTAGCCAGGGGATAGACGCGAAGGGCCAAGCGAGGGTCGTGAATGAGATCTTCCGCCGCCTGAAGGCGAAAGACCCGAAGGCCAACTTCCTCTTCACCCCAACTCGCTACTGGGGCGACGGCACCGATCCAGCGTCGAAGGCTTATCTAGAGATACTGGCCAAGGACCTCGATAAGGATGTCTATCTCTTCTGGACCGGCGACAGCGTCGTGGGCAATATCACTCGCAAGGCGGCGGACACCTATCGCGGGATTTGCGGGCACCGCCTATTCCTGTGGGACAACTACCCGGTGAACGACGCCCACCCCACCATGAATCTCGGCCCGGTGATCAATCGCGATCCCGATCTTTGCGACGTGATAGATGGCTATATGAGCAATCCGCTCTGCCAGCAGAATGAGGCCAATCGGATTCCCATGCTCACGTGCGCCGATTACTCGTACAACCCCGAAGCCTATGACCCCATACGCTCGATCGGCCAGGCGATCCTCCATCTTGGAGAGACGCCTGATCAGCGTGAGGTCATGAGGGAGCTGGTCGAGCGGTATCCCGGCTTCATCATCTGCGGCAAGGGCGCGACGGGCTATAACCCCGTGAGAGACCGCTTTGCGCAAATGATGGCCACGCCCCATTCGCGCTACGTCGTCGAGGCGCTCATCTGCGACATGGAGGGTGTTCTGGCGAAGATGGAGGCCGCTTTCCCGAACCGCTACGCGCCGGAGAAGCAGACGGTCAAGAATGATATTGAGTTTATGAAGAAGACCATGACCCATCGCTATGGCAAGGACTGACACCTCGGGCAGAAGTAGGTCGTTCGCTGGCCGATCTTGAGGGATTCGACCTTCCCGCCGCACGGGCAATCCTTGCCCTTGCCCCTCTCGGATAGCAGATATGAATCAGGAAACGGTTTTCCCTCCACCGTGTGCTCGATGCCTGCTTCAAGCACCTTCTTCATGCACTTGAACAATCGCCTGAGGTCGAGCTTTTCAATCGGCGTCAATGGGTGAATCCGCGCCTGGTAAAGAATCTCGTCAGCATAGAGGTTGCCCATCCCCGCAACGATCCCCTGGTTCAGGAGCGCCGGCTTGATGGCTCCTCTATGGCCCTTGAATGCCTGTGTGAAGCCCTCGTAGTCCAGACTCAGCGCATCCGGCCCGATTCGCTTCTCACTCAGGAAGTCGTCCGGGTCGTCCGTGAGGCCGATTCTCCCCAGCTTGCGCTGATCGTCATAGGCCAGATGGGAGCCGTTGGTGAAAGTGATGAGCAGCCGGTCGAAACGGGGATCGTCGGCCATGTCCTTGAAGTAAACCGGCTGGCCGGTCATCCCGAAATGGATATAGAAGTGCCGGCCATTATCCATTCGGAGGAAGAGGTACTTGCCGTGCCTTCGCGTGGATTCGAATCGCCGACCCGTGAGAGCCCTTGCGAGTCCCTTGGGGGAAATGCCCTTGAGGACATAGGTGTCCCTGACTTCGACCTGTTCGATGGTTTGGTCCAGTGAAGTACGCTCGATGTACTGCCTGAAGTCTTCTACATCAGGTAGTTCGGGCATGGGCTAGACCGCAGTCTTATTCCTTCGGAATATCTTCGAGAGGAATCCTTGCTGGTCGGATTCCTGTCCATTCGGTGCCGGTTTCAATTCGAACGGCTGAATCTGCTGGAATAATCGCTCGATCTGCTCTTCTCTGGCTCGCTCCAACTCCTCGGAAATCTCGGTCGGTTCACTTGACTCGATCTCGGCCTCAGTCTCAGCCTCCACAACGGCCACCGGCTCAGCTTCCGGCAATTCCTCTGGCTCGTCTGCCTGCTCAAGCTCAATCGGTTCCATGTCGAACTGCGGCATGGGCTCGTCCGCCGGCTCCAGCTCAACGATCTCAGGCTCGGGCTCCGGTTCAGCCATCTGAGGCTCAACGATCTCAGGCTCGGGTTCCGGCTCGACGATCTCAGGCTCGGGCTCCGGTTCGGCCATCTGAGGCTCAACGATCATAGGCTCTACGAACTCCGCCTCAGGCTCGACCATTTCGGATTCCATACTCTGCACTTCGCACTCGGCAGCGGGCTCTTTCGCCCCCTTCTTCGAAGGTTTCCTCGGAGGCTCGGGAACTGCGGCCTTGGTGAAGATCTCTTCCTGCATGTCGTCGGCCAACTCGTGGGTCTTCTGGAAGAGATCATTCACCCTGCTGATCGTCTCTTCCCAATCCCCGTCCTTCGCGGGGGGAAGCTCCTTTACGATATGGGTGAACTCAGCCGACAAGGCTAGGTTTGTATCCCTGAGCTGGTGCAGAACCGAACTGGCCCGATGGAGCATGTAGTTCAACTCCCGCTGACGTTCCAGCAGTTCGGATGTCACGTGCTGCATCGCCTGCTCGCGAGTGCGGTAGTCCTCCACCTGTTCGCCCAGGAGCTTGCTTCTCTCGGCCAATACTGCCTTGCCTCTGAGAGCACGGTCCAGTTTCTGTCTAAACGTTTCAGGGATATCTTTGTTTGCCATAACACCAGTCCTCGACGATGTCCAAGTTAGGATTATCGGCCATTCGGCAGGCATCCTGCAGGGCATCGCCATTCTGATGTAGTTTATCATAAATCCGTCACAAAGTAAAATCCGACGACTGAATTATCTGGGTAAAGTTCATTGAGACAACCATGCGCAAAATCCAGGCACGGATACATCAATGGTATTCCACCTACCACAAGCTTCTCAAAGTGAGCCTTGTGACTGCATCATCGCACCTGGGGTACGGCGTGCTGAACCAATCGGCAATCCCGCCCTATGTCGAGGTGCTCGGCTGGGTCAGGTACGTCGGAGTGATATACGCTTTCTTCATCGTCGCCGAAACGCTGTTCAAGGCCCCCATGGGTTCGCTTGCGGATAAGATCGGCAGAAGGCCTGTCTACGTGATTGCGGCCGTTGTAGGGGCAGTATCGGCTTACCTCTGGACGGTGGTGAGAAGGCTCTGGATCATCCTCTTGGTCCGAGTGATTGACGGCACCACATCCGCGGGAGTCTGGACGGCATCCATTGTGGCGATCGGTGGAACCGTCACGAGCGAGCGTCGAACAACCGCTATGGGCGTGTTCACCGTGACTTATCTCGGCGGTCTGGCGCTCGGGCCCCTGCTCGGCGGGTACTCCAATGACGTCACAGGCTCCAAGATGGCCTCGTTCTACGTGTCTGCGGCTCTATTCATAATCGCCGCCATACTCGCCTACTTTATGATGCCCGCGAAGCAGGAAGACGAGATAGAGGCGATTCAGACTCCTTTTTCCTTCAAGGAGATGGGAGTCGCCATTTGGCTGGCTCTGAAAGCAATCCCGGACTATATGCTGATCGCCTTCGTCTCTTTCTATGCGTTTGGTCTCGTGATTCCCATCATCAAGCTCTTCGCCTTGCAGCAGCTTGGGATGAGCGAGACTACATACGGGCTGATAGCCTTGCCCGTGGCCTCGATATGCGCGATAGCCACTCTGGCTTCCGGGCGACTGGCCGATCTATGGGGGAGAGCACGGTCGGTTCATGTAGGTATCGCAATTGGCGCGATCTTCATGAGCACGGTGCCATTGATCCATTCTGACTTCCATTTCGCGATCACGGCCACCCTCATAGGCATTGGATTTGTGATCGCCATGCCTTCCTGGCTGGCAATCGTGACGGATATGACTGAGCCGGGCGCTCGTGGGGCCGTCATGGGCGCGGTGGGTACGGGGCAGGGGATAGGCGTGCTGGTCGGTACTATCCTGGGCGGCTTTCTCTACGAGTCAGTTCCGCTCAGCCTGTTCGGCAGGCACCTGAACTCTCATTTCACGCCATTCATCGTCAGCGCACTTGCCCTGGCGCTTTGCTTCGTTTTGGCGCTTGTATTCGTCCGCGATACCGTCAGAAAGATCACGGATTGATGATGACCTTGATCGCCTGAGACTCTTCCTTGTTTTCAGCGACTTTGAACGCCTCGAGGGCCTGGTCAATCGGGAACCGGTGGGTGATCAGCGGCTCGGCCCTCACCCGCCCGGAGTAAAGAAGCTCCATGGCAATGGGATATTCCTCATATCGGAAGTTCGCCGCCGTCATAATCAGCCTTTCGCCGGCCATCATGAACTGGTTTAGCCTGTCGTTCCTGTCATGGACAGCGAGGTTGATGAGCCTGCCTCCACGAGCCAGCACCGGCAGCAGATCCTCCGGCGGCCTGCCTGCCGTGTCAATGATAACCCGCGCCCCGATCCCGTCGGTGGAGTCGAGGACGGCCTCCCTTAGATCCTGGGTCTTCACATTGATCGCCAGATCTGCACCCAGCTCCAATCCCTTTCTCAGATGAGACTCATCCAGGTCGGCGCACATGATCTTCGTCGCCCCGTAAGATCTCGCCGTCTGAACCCCCAGGAGTCCGATCACCCCCGCTCCCATGAATAATACGCTCTCGCCGGGAATCAGTTCCGCAAGCTCGATGGCATGAACCACTACTCCGAGCGGATCGAGGAGGGTCGAATCGGCGCTGGAGACGTGATCGGGCAGAGGAAAGACGTGCGTCGCCCAAATGGGGACGTACTCCGCCATCCCGCCGTAGTAATAGTTCTGGTCGCCCCAGCCCGCCCCGTGGCCGAGGTGCTGAGTATTCGGGCAAAGATGCCTCTCTCCGCGCCGGCACCAATAGCACGTTTCGTCAACCTTGAAGCTGAGGACCGCCACCCGCTTGCCCAGGAGCGACTGATCCGCCCGTTCGCCGACTTCCTCAACTATCCCAGCCACCTCATGCCCGGGGATGATATTCTTGGGATTCGTCCGAGCCTCGCCCAACGTATGCTGTGCCCACGGATTCTCCCCATGCAAGTATCGGATATCGCTCCCGCAGATGCCGCAGTCGGTCACCCGGAGCATCACATCATCCGGCCCAAGCCTCGGCTTCGGCACATCCTCCACGGCCAGCTTCCCGGTTTCTTTCAGCACGACGGCTTTCATGATTACCCTCCACGGCGGAGTAATGGAGTATCGGAGCAGTGGAGTATTGGATAACCTCCAACCAAAAGCATTCTAGCAGCTTTGGCCCGTCGAAGCAAAAGGGCCGGAGGATTTCTTTCCCCGAGCCGCAGGTCCGGGTTGAGAGGGAGGGCGAGGTTTCACCGAGCCGCCAGTCCGGGTAAGTCACCAAGTTTCGGCTCAGCAGGAGCTTCGCCCTCCCGCCCAAGGCTCGACTCCCGCTACACTGGTATTATTACCTGTTTTTTCGCTCCCTCTTCGCTCATACTGCGGGTATTCACTTGACAGATTCCCAGGATGGCGTATGATGGTGGTAGCTTTACCGCTGAGTACGCGAACATTGGGAAGGAGCAAAGTATGAAGAAGCTGTTCGCAGTAACGGCAGCCATCGCGCTGCTGTGCCTGGGCGCCCTCGCTCAGGCGATCACCATTGACACCGTCCCGGTCGGCAACCCAGGGAATGCCGGCGAGCTTTCCGGCTCGGGTGCGGGGGGATACGGCCCGGACAGAGTCTGCGGCTCGGTCGGCTACGCCTACAACATCGGCAAGTATGAAGTCACCGCCGGGCAGTACACCGACTTCCTGAACAAGGTGGCGAGGACCGACACCTACGGGCTGTACAATACAAAGATGGACACGGCGGTTCACGAATTCGGCTGCAACATCAAACGCAGCGGCTCGCCCGGCAGCTATACCTACAGCGTGGCTGCGGACTGGGCGAACAGGCCGGTGAATTTCGTAAGCTACTGGGACTCATGCAGGTTCGCCAACTGGCTGCACAACGGTCAGCCTACAGGATTGCAGGACCTTACCACCACAGAAGATGGCACATACCTGATCAACGACTACAACAGCTCCGATGGCCGGACCATCCAGCGCAAGGGCGGCTGGCAGTGGGCGGTGACCAGCGAGGATGAATGGTACAAGGCCGCCTACTACAAAGGCGGCAGTACCAGCGCCGGATACTGGGACTATCCCACCAGCAGCGACAGCATGCCCAGCAACGTTTTGGGCAATCCGACCGATCCTGGAAACAATGCGACTTACTACAACAATGGATATACGATAGGCAGCCCGTACTATCGGACGGAGGTTGGCGCTCACGAGAACTCCGACAGCGCGTATGCCACATTCGACCAGGGCGGCAACGTGTGGGAATGGAATGAGGCTATAGTGTATCAGGGCACTGATTACGCCTGTCGCGGCGTACGTGGTGGTTCGTTCCCCGACCCCTCCGGCTACGACCTCCAGGCCTCGGATCGCCACGGCTACACCATCCCGACGAGCGAGTACCAAGATCTCGGGTTCCGGGTTTCCGAAGTTGTTCCTGAGCCGTCATCGTTTATCGCATTGGCTGGTGGCTTAATATCACTGTTGGGTATAAGAAGGCGCAGGGTCTAGCCCTTTGCCCTTTTACCCTTTTACGCCCGCCGCAGCGGAAGCGAAGGCGGGCCTTTTTTTGGCCTGCGTGGTGGTTCGTTCAACAACAACGACAACAACCTCCAGGCTTCGAATCGCAACAACAACAACCCGACGAACGAGAACAACAATATCGGGTTCCGTGTCTCCGAAGCCCCTGAGATATCGAGTGACGATATTCGGCCAGATCCGGTCGGGCGACAACCACCCGCCCGGCAGAGCCGTGCTCAGGGACTACCCGGTTGTCCGGCGCACTCGGCGATGACCCGGCTGCGCGAAGAAGAAGGCCCGGTCGTGGTGAGTAGTGGAAACGCGAAAGGCGCGACCGGGCCCCAACCTCTCCCCCGCAAAAAGGGCCGGAGAATTCCTCCCCCGGCCCCACTAAGCACCAAGCACTATGCACTAAGCACTAGCTCTCTATCGTCTCCAGTTCCTTCTCGATCGCCGGAGTCTGAGCCTCGATCTCTTCCTCGCTTACGATCCCGCCGCGCTTGCTGAAGGTTACCGCAACCCCTAAGGCGATTACGCACAGGACTACGATGACGGTCCTTGCCCCGGGCCCCATCGGCGCAATCGCAATCGGCGCCATCAGAATGGCAACCAGGTTCATGACTTTGATCAGCGGGTTCAGCGCCGGGCCTGCCGTGTCCTTGAACGGATCGCCGACGGTGTCGCCGACGATACCCGCCTTGTGGAACTCAGTTCCCTTGCCGCCGAAGAGGCCTTCCTCGATCTTCTTCTTCGCGTTGTCCCAGAGCCCGCCGGTGTTCGACAGGAAGACCGCCATCAACTGGCCGGTCAGGATCGCGCCGGCCAGGTAGCCGCCGAGCGCCGCAGCCCCTCGCAGCGGATCGGTATACCCAAGGCCGAATACAACCAGGATCGGGGTCGCAACCGCCAGGATCGCAGGACCAAGCAGCTCTTTCTGCGCGGCGGAAGTACTGATGGCCACGCACCGTGCATAGTCCGGCTTTTCCTTGAAGTCCATTATCCCAGGGTGCTCGCGGAACTGCCGGCGGACTTCCTCCACCAGTTGGAACGCCGCTCGGCTGACCGCCTTGATCGCGAATGAGCAGAACAGGAATGGCACTGCGCCGCCGATCAGGAAGCCGATGAAGACTTCCGTCCACTCGATGTGGATGCCTGAGTTCATCAATGCCTGCCTCGCGGCTTCGGGCGCCAACTTCGCAAGCTCTGCCGCCGTCGGTGGGAGCAGTCCGGCATCCGCCATGAATGACCGGAATAGCGCCGTCGCTGCGATGACCGCAGTCGCGATTGCGAATCCCTTGGTCAGGGCCTTGGTTGTGTTGCCGACCGCATCCAGCTTGGCAACTATTCGGCTTGCGGGGGAACCCTCGCCCTGCTCTCTCAGTGCGCCGGACATCTCGAAGATGCCGTTCGCATTGTCGGAGATCGGGCCGTAGGTGTCCATCGCCAGCAGGTAGCCGGTGGTCGTCAGCAGACCGAGACCGGAAAGAGCGATACCGTATGCCGCCATGGAAGGGTCGCCCTGGAAGATCAGGTAAGAGCCGAGAATCGCGCCCGCGATCGCCACAATCGCCCACACGCTCGATTCGAGGCCGCTGGCAACACCTGTAAGGATCAGGGTCGCCGGGCCGGTCCTGGTCGCGTATGCGGCCTCCGTTACCGGGCCTTTGTCAATGTGAGTGAAGTGCTCGGTCAACTTGCCGATCACCAGCGTCAGAATGATGCCCATGAAGTTCGCCGCAGCGAACTGCCACCAATGGAACTTGCCGAGGCCGCCTCTGAACATGAAGTAACTTACGAGGGTGAAGCCTATTGTTGCAAAGAGCGCCGAGCCGTAGAAGCCGGTGTTGATCGGCTGCATGGGGTCCATCTCGATGTCGTCGCGACCCCGGACCATGAATACGCCAAGGATAGATGCCACGACCCCGACCGCTCGTACGAGCAGCGGGTACATGATCAGCTTCATTACGTTGTCTGCCCCGCCGACCGCGCCTGATGCCGCCGCTCCCAGAATGATCGCCGCCACCAGGGTGACTTCATAGCTCTCGAAGATGTCCGCCGCCATACCTGCGCAGTCACCGACATTGTCACCAACATTGTCTGCTATCGTAGCCGCATTCCTCGGGTCGTCCTCCGGGATGCCCTTCTCAATCTTGCCTACCAGGTCAGCGCCGACATCGGCAGCTTTGGTGAAAATGCCTCCGCCGATCCTCATGAAGAGGGCTGCCAAGCATCCGCCGAAGCCGAAGCCGATCAGCACCTTCATGGACTGCTCCTGGAAGATGAAGAAGATGATAGTCGCTCCCAGGAGGCCCAGGCCGACGGTCGCCATGCCGGAAACCGCACCGGCTTGGAACGCCGTTCCAAGCGCCCCCTTGAAGCTTGACAGCGCTGCATTCGCCGCTCGGACGTTCGCACGGACCGCCATATACATTCCCACGAAGCCTGCTCCATAGGACGCGGCTACCCCCATCACGAATGCGACGGCAATGCCCATCGCCAACGTGGGTCCGAAACCGGGCAAGGGCCTGTACAGGAAGAACAGGCCTATCGCGATAGCAACGACGAACCAGATCATCGTCTTCATCTGACGAGTCAGATACGCCATAGCGCCTTCCTGGACCGCGGTAGCGACGTCCTGCATGGCCTGAGAGCCGGGGTCTTGCTTCATAATCTTCCGCAGCCACCCCAGGCCGAAAAGTATGCCGATGATGGCGGAGAAGAACACGACCCAGAGGACTGTGTTCACGAACGGATAGTTCGCAAACGGTGGTAGTTCGATGGCTTCGGATGCATGCGCGCTGGCGCTGATGCCCAAGAGAGCCGGCACAGCGAGCGCAAGCATCTTTGTCCCGAGAAACCGGGAGTGCATAGCTGATGATTCCCCCTTCTCAAAAATCGGCCCCCAATCTTTCGGGGACCGTCGGAAATAAACGGGGCTTAGAAACTAACCTCGCCCAAACCTTACCGATTATAGTGACCTGAACCGCACATGTCAACATGCGCATCATCATATCAGTTTCCGCCCGGCTGCCCGTTTACAAAGGCGACCGGTTAGTTTATAATTGCGTATCGCATACATGCTGAGGGGCAACCATGGCCGGCAGTCTCGAATCGGCGGCAAACTCTCCGGAACGAGTTCTCTTGAGGCATCTCACCAGTTTCTTCGAGTTCATCGGCGAAGCCACCGAGATCGGCTCCAGCGCGATTCGCCGCATCATCCAAGGCAATATCAGCGTAAACGATACCGTATGCCAGATGGCCCTCATCGGCGTGAACTCCATCCCAATCGTCTTGGTGACCACGGCTTTCTCGGGCGCGGTTCTCGCCCTCTACAGCGCTCAACTATTCGTTTCCTATGGGGTAGGGAATCTGGTCGGCGGCGGAATCGCCCTCTCCATCGCCAGGGAGCTGGCGCCGGTCCTATCCGCAGTCGTTGTCGCCGCCAGGGCCGGGTCGGCGATCGCCGCGGAGATCGGCACCATGAAGGTTACCGAGCAGATTGACGCCCTTCGCTCGCTGGGAACCAGCCCGATCCAACATCTTGTGGTACCCCGATTCCTCGCCCTGGTGATCATGCTTCCCGTCCTGACCATATTCGGCATCGTCATAGGCAGCTACGGGGGCTATGTGGTTGCCATACAGAACGGAGTGACTTCCAGCAGCTTCATAGAGTCGGCGCGAGTCTGGCTGCATCTCTACGACGTTCTGATGGGCCTGCTGAAGACGGTTTTCTTCGGGGCCTTCATAGCAATTGTGGGGTGCCAGCAAGGTCTGGGCACAACCGGTGGCGCAGCCGGAGTAGGCAAAAGCACCATGAATGCGGTAGTCATCTCCATGGTGCTCATCTATATCTCGAATTACTTCCTGGCATACTTCATGTTCGGGGGAAGCACGCCGGGATTCTGAAAGGCAAACTCGAAATTCGAAATCCGAAACAATCAGGCAATGACCAAAAAGGCAAATTCAAAACGGGATTGGCGCTTCCCGTTTAAGTCATTTCCGGTTTACCGATTTTGGATTTGTTTCGTGCTTCGTGCTTCGAATTTCGAATTCTCTGTTCTCATGATCACTGTCCGCCAACTGAATTATTCGATCGATGGAAAGCCCGTCCTCCGGGATCTGAACCTTCATGTCCGCCGAGGAGAGACGGTGTCCGTCATGGGGGTGTCCGGGTCGGGGAAAACGACCTTGCTGAAGATCATGGCGGGCCTCAGACCGCCGTACTCCGGCCAGGTGATGATTGATCTCACGGACATCACCAAGCTCTCGGAGGAGGAGTTGAACCGCGTGCGGCATCGGCTGGGGGTAGTATTCCAGTATGGCGCGCTGTTCGACTCGCTGACCGTCTATGGGAATGTCGCATTTGCGCTTACTAGGCAAACGAGATTGAGTAAAGACGAGATAGATGCTATAGTAGAGGAGAAGCTTGCGCTGGTCGGCTTACCAGGCACAGAGGACCTTATGCCGTCCCAATTGAGCGGTGGAATGCAGAAGCGGGTCAGTCTCGCGAGGGCGATCGCAATGAACCCTGAAGTGCTCTTATATGACGAGCCCACGAGCGGCCTGGATCCGGTCATGACGACAGTGGTCGGCAATCTGATCACGGACATGCGGAACAAGCTCGGTGTAACCTCAATGGTTGTATCCCATGACATCGAAAGTATATTCAGGATATCGGACAGGATAGCGATGCTCCACGGAGGCACTATTATCGCTTATGGCACGCCCGATGAGATACGAGCATCGGAGGATGAGAGGGTGAAGCAGTTCGTCGAGGGGCGAGCCGAAGGCCCCATCCAGCCGGGAGTGCTCGCATGAGTCCTGCAGTCAGAGTCGGGATCATCGTTCTCCTAGCAATCATAGCGCTTGGTGGGGTGGCGTGGTTTCTCACCGGCTATCGAATCAGGGTCTC
>DASRZD010000070.1:0-9897 GCA_035686805.1 Armatimonadota bacterium | reverse complement strand
GAGCTTCGCCTGGACCTTCGGCTGGTCCTTGGTTGCGGCCGAGATCGCCCCGTGGACCGAGCCCACGGATACGGATAGCCAGTCCACGCCGGTTTCCCGCACGAATCGCCGGGCCTCATCAGGGTCGGTGAACCCTCGCTTACTCGCGAATAGCTCCTCATACGGCGGCAGCGGCCCTTCCTCATGACCCAGGACTGCGCCCAACTCGGCCTCGACGACGACTCCCTTCGGGTGCGCCATCTCGACCACCTGCCGAGTAACGGCGATGTTCTCCTCCAGCGGGAGCCTCGATGCGTCAATCATCACCGAGTCGTAACCCAGCGAGATCGCTTCGGAGATCATGGACTCCCAATCGCACAGGAGGCCGTCCTCATCAATGACCGGCGTGTGATCGAGGTGGAGGGCGGTCATGCGTTTGGCGCATTTCCGGTATTCCTCAAAGACTTCCGCCACACCCTTTGCTTGAAACTTGACCATATCTATGCGGGATACCTCCACCAGGCCGAAGGTGCCGTGCCTCGCGAGGGCCTCGACGATCGTGCGGATCATGGGGAGATGGAAGACGTTGAACGCCGGCACGACGATTCCCTGCTCGGCGGCGGATTGAACTATCTCAGCTAGTTTGCGCTCTTTCAGCATAAACCTTTCGCTTATCCTCGATTCGGAAATTTTCAAGCACATTGTCTCTGAGCATGCGCTGGGCGGCGCGGACCGCGAACTCCTCCGAGAACCTCCCGGCCTCGACCTTCTCTGCCAGTACCTGGGCGATCTCCCGCCGGGCGATCACTGAGTGCCCATACGTCCCCTCGACGAACACGTAGTCGCCGCCGAAGCCGTGAATCTTGTTGATCGGCACCGTCTCAAGCATGTCGCCTAGATATCTGCGTGCGGCCGGCGGATTGAAGATCCACGCCCAGCAGAAGTCAATGTACACATTAGGGAAGTTCTTGCAGATGGCTGTCAGTTCCTCGGTGTACGGCCAGGAGATATGGAAGATGTCGAACCGCGTCTTCGGGTATTTGAGGAACAGGTTGGTCATGAGGCCGGCGCGGCTGTTCTTGATGTCATTGCCGTTGCCCTCCTGCAGGCCGGTGTGGAACTTGACCGGCAGGTCGTGCTCGGCGCATTTCTCCAGGCAGTAGTGAACGATGAAATCCTCCAGAGGCTGGATCTCATTCTTGCGGAGCGGCTCTTTCAGGAATCGCTCGAAGACTCGGAAAGCATCCGGAGCTTCCACATCATCGAAGAAAAGAGTCCGGTCGTATGCCCGCCCGATCTTGAGGGCACAGGCCTCGTCCGCAAACTTATCGAAATACCAGTCAATCGCGTGAAGGAAGCTATCCAGCGAGTCAATGGGCAGTCCGGTCTCTTCGCGCATTTCCGGGATGCGTGCGAGAGCCGAGAAGTCGTCGGTCATATCATAGAGGAAGAGGTCGGGGTACCGCTCCCGATGATAGACCGGCGCGGCGTTTCCATTGAGCATCGCCACCTCGATCCCGGCTCTGTCGAAAACCGTGCGAGTCCACGAACGCCGCTCCACTGCGTCTATCTTCGCGCTGAGGCCCTCGACCGTGTCATCGCTGAAGTCCTCGATGCCGTAGATATCCCGGATGGCGATCCTCAGGCACTCGCAGTAGCCGGTGTTCCACGATCGCTCGTAGTACGGCTTGAGCGCCTGCCACTTCTGCTCGACCGACCAGCCGGAGTTCGGTTCAATGACCTTGCCCATATCCTCGACCGGCATCCCCGCGGAGATCAGGTCGCACTTGGCATAGTGGATGAACAGCCGGCCGAAGTCCAGCTTCTCCGCCTTCGCCAGGTCACTCGGCAAGGTGAGGTGCTCATGAGTGTCAATGATCGTTATCTTGTCAACTTCACCGCTTATTCGGCGATAAAGGTCTGATGAGTACAAGGTCTACCTCGCAAACAAGAAGTATGGGGGTATGGGAGTTTGGGGGTATGGGGGTGACTCCCACACGCCCACACTCCCACACACTCAGTCTCTAGGCAATACTTGGTCCAACATCTCCAACTCTGGAACATCGCTCGGGCCCAGCGGGAACACGATCTGCCTGCGCTCGACTGCCGATCTCACGAGGCCCATCATGATCTCCTGGTCCTTGTATGCGCCCTCGCCGCTGCAGGGATGGACCTTCGTGCCGTCGAGCCATTCGGCGATGTCCTGAATGTACGGGACTTGCTCACGATCGGCGTCCCAGGTGCCCTCGTCCAGGTGCTCCTCGAAGCCCCTGGACTTCGTGACCGCACGCCATCCCGCACCCACGAAGCACTCGGCAAAGCCCTCAGTCCCCTGAGCGCCGATCCGAACCTTCCGCCACCAATACTCCACCTCAGGCACGTCCGGGGAGAGGCTGCCGACCTCCATGATCCCGCGAACGCCGTTCTTGAACTGGATGAATCCGCAGAGATGGTCGGGCGACGGGTGATTGTCGGCGAGCTTCTCGCGCCCCTGAGCCTGGCCGATAGCCCACTCGGCGTCCTCCTCGTTATTGAAGAATCGCATGTAGTCAGCGAGGTGGGTCGCCATGTGCATCATCCAGCCGGTGCAGTGGGCGTAAACGGTGTGTATCCGCCCGAGCGCTCCGCTGTCAATGATCTCCTTCGCCCGCTGAAACTGGATGTTGTACTTCCGCTGATGGCTCAGGACCGACTTCACGCCGGCCTTGCTTAGAAGCTCTCGAATCTGAATCGCCTCGTTCATCGAGGTCGCCATCGGCTTCTCGTATGCGATCAGCTTGACGCCCGCTTCGACGCCCATTTTGACGAATGGCAGCCTTAGGGCCGGCGGCGTGCAGAAGCAGTAGATGTCCGGCTTCGTGGTCTTCAGCATCTCTTCGGTGTTGGTGAAGGTCGGCGGATTGCCCGCGTGCGCGGCGCACTCATCCATCCGCGTCTGGTCAACGTCATTCACCCCGACGACATGGAATCGGGGGTTCTTGTGGAATGCATCCGCATGCACCTTCCCCCGCTTCCCGCATCCGGTGACGGCGACGGTGTAGAGTCGACTTGGCATTGTGATTCCTCCTGTTACGTGACTACGGACAGCAACCTCCCGTCAACTTGGACCATAAAGCTATCCCTAGCTCGTTCTGTTCTTGGGGACTGATCGTGCCGGTGCCGGTTGCTATAAACTCCGTTCCATGTACAGGCCCTCCGAAAGCGCAAAGAGCTTCCTGAAGGAGTTTCCTTAGGGCCTCGATCCTTGAACTGGGTGTCTCCATTTGGCAAGCATTTTCGATGAGCGCAAAGAACTCCGGTTCCTCCTCTTCAAGGATAGGCAGCACTTCTCTGATAGATCCCTGCGTAATACCTTTGGCGGAGATAAGCTCTCCGATGCACGCAGCCACCTCGAGATGGTAAAGCAGATGGAAGCATAACGGGTTCTCTTCCGCCAGGTACTCTAATGCCTCCAGCCCGTGGGTCAGGCGAAACCGAGCCATGTTCTGGTTGAAATTGGGTTTCCTGCCTTGCCCAACAAGTTTAGTCTGAATGTTCTGTAACAGGGAGTCCGTGTCTTTGAGTATCTTGCCTCTCTCTATCGCCTCCAACACGAACGGACTATCAGCAAGGGTATCCAACAATTCACGCATCTCTCTTGCCGAGCGAAGCCACACGTCAAAGCGTACTGCAGAGCCCGGCAATACAGGATGCAATACCTCAAGAGAAGCATCCCGCTCCCCCAGCACGACGAGAAGGTCAACATCGCTTTTAGGCCAGTACGTGCCCCGACTTCGTGATCCAAAGATCATAAGGCAGAGCACTTCCGGGTTCTCAGCTAGCCTGGAGATAATTGAATTGATATCTTCGGAGCCAAAGTCTCGCATTATCAGCGCCTACTTAGCTTGCTTCCTTTAACAACCCGGGGGATTCGAATCCCACGCAAAGGGTTTCCCATCGGCTAACGTATAGATATCCTCCTGGGGTTCTTTCAGGAAGCTGAAGGCCGGACTGGACATGGCAGCCTTCAACCATTCTTGGTCATCGATTGGGGATACATCAATTCGGCCGTTGCTCATGCCTAAGCCCCCCAATCCACCGTGTCTTTATCCACCACCCACTCGCCGTCTTTCAGGACGAGGTGGTAGGTGTTCCCCGAAGTATTCTTCGTGCCGGCGAAGTATCCGCCCTTGACTTCAACCTCCGTGTCGCTGATCCATTTGATCGCGGCGGCCTTGATGATGACTCCCGTATTGCCCTCCGAGTCGTTGACGGATTCTCCACCGCCCACAATCCCCTGGGAGGCCGGCTTCACCGGCGGATTATGCCCCTCGAAGTGGCTCATGATCTCAGAGTTCGGATCGCCCGCCACCTCGCCGATGGACAGGAAGAAAACCGAGGCGTCGTACTTCCCCATTAGATACTCGAAGACCGCCTCGCGAATCCTATCCTCTTCCTTCGTGCGGTCAACTGTTGACCGGCTGCATCCTACTAGAACGGCAATCAAAGCCAGTGCCGCAAACTTCCTCATCGCCGACCTCCAACTAGAGATTCTGAACGAGAAGTTCCACATCCTCACGGAGCATCGAGGGATTATTCGCCAGGTAGACACCGACGCAGACCGCATCCTGAGGACGCATGGCCTTCCCCGCAAACGCGAATGCCTCCACCGGATCATTCCTTCCCGCCGCCAGGATCTTGTAATGGAACGCCGGCTTGGAGAGCGTCTGAATCAGGTCCGTCATGATCTTCCGGTCCTCGGGCCAGAACCACTCGGACGATCCAGACACATGCTCCGGATGTTGATCCCGGTGCATGGAGTTGTAGTAGGAGCACATGTAGTAGTCAACGTCGAGGTTCTTCTCCGCCCATTCGATGACCCGCGGATCATGCCCCGCCACACCGGCAAGAAGACCCGCCGACCGAATCATGTCTATGAGGCAGGGGACTACATCCAACTGATTGTTCAGCAGTTGATGGTCCATATACCCGCCGTGGAGGTGGCATGCCTTCGCGCCGCCTGCGATCGCCCGCTGAATACAAAGCTCGGGCGGTCCCTCGGGAGGGCAGGTCTGCGCGAACCACTGGATCTTGCCGCCGTCGTCCCAGTACTCTTTCATGAAGCCCATGACCCGCATGTCCGTCCGGGCGATGACCGTGTTGATCCCCAGCGACTCAGCCTCCCGGAAAAGGGCCTTAGTCCGATCAATCGTGTACCAGCCCTTCATCTCCTCGTCCATCTGAGGACTCTGGTGCGAGAAGCCGCTGACGGGATTCGTGCCGAGGATGAACCGGCTGACGGAGAGACTGCCTAACGCGATGGTGTCCATTCGACCACCTCCGAAGTTAACGGTAAACAGTGAACGGTTAGTCCAGACTGTTTACTGTTCACCGTTAACTGTTCACTTCCCTATGCCACGAGCACCTTGCGAGTCTTCGCTTCCCATTCGAGGCAGGCCTCGGCGACGTATTTCGCCTCTTCTCGGCTAAGCTCGGGGTAGATGGGCAGTGAGAGCGCTCGGCCGGCCGACCACTCGGTCTTCGGCAGACGCGGCTTCGGATCGCCCGCGCCGAATGGGAAGCCCTCCTGCTGGTGGATGGCAATCGGATAATTCGTCAGTGCAATGATTCCATGCTCCTTCAGGTGCGCCTGAAGCCCATCCCGGTCGGCAGTTTCGACGACATACAGATGGTAAATATGCCGATAGCCGGGAGTCCGGTAGGGCAGGTCCATCACCGCATCCTTGAGGAACTTATCGTAGTCCTTCGCCCGTGCGATTCGAGCATCGTTGAACTGCTCCAGATGCGGAAGCTTTACCCTCAGCACAGCCGCCTGAATCTCATCCAGCCGGCTATTCCATCCCGGGCGATGAGCCGACCGCTGAACCGAGCCATGATTCCGCATTCTATGGATCGGCTCGACCATATCCGTGCGATTGGTGACTACTGCGCCGCCGTCGCCGAAGCAGCCCAGGTTCTTCGCAGTGATGAAGCTGGTGCAGACGGCATCGCTGAAGTCGCCGAGCTTCCAATTGTCGCCTCGCGCACCGAGAGCCTGGGCGGCATCCTCAAACACGAATAGATTGTGCTTCTTCGCGATCTCGGCGATCGCGGGCATATCGGCCGGCTGGCCATATAGATGAACCGGAATGATCGCCTTCGTTCGAGGGGTGATCTTCTCCTCGATCAGGCTTACATCAATGTTCCGGGTCTTGGGGTCAATGTCAACGAAAACCGGGGTCGCGCCGATCAGCCAAACGGCTTCGGCGGTTGCAAAGAATGTATTCGACGTGGTGATGACTTCATCACCTGCGCCGATTCCGAGCGCAAGCAAGCAAAACCAAAGGGCATCGGTGCCCGAATTGAGGCCGATCGCATGCTTCATACCCATGTAGTCGGCAAGCTCGCCTTCGAATGCCTTGCCTTCGGGTCCCAGCGTGTAGACGCCGCTTTCCAGTACATCGTGGATTGCTCTGTCAATCTCTTCCTGCAGATTGTGATACTGCCTTATGTGGCCATAGAACGGAACTCTTACTTCGGCCATAAAACCTCCTGCTTGCATAAACCATTATGGTAAACGAACGTGGAGAAATCCGACTTCCAGCATTGGGGTTCACGCTCGCCTTTGATAACGTGGCTTGACTTACCAGCGGATACTCACGAACGGCGGGATTATATCATACCCGGAAAAGGGCGGTCAAATACCGGAGAGGGAGAAGGGTTATGGGTTGTGGATTTTAGGTTATAGGGCTCCCCAGAACCTAGAACCCAAAACCTACAACCCCTATTTGTACGGCGCACAGAGGGGATCACCGAGGACGACGTCTTTCCAGCAAATCCTTCGGGAGGCCGCATAGTAGCTTTCCGCCAGGTTGAAACCCGAAAGATAGCGGTCGAAGAGTATCCGGGGATCGGCGACGGCCGCCAGTGTCGGCTCTGATACATATCCCTTCACGCCGGTGACGCCTGCTTCTACCAAATCGGCGATGAGCGATTGGCCGCCGGTCGTCTTCTTGAAGGTTCGGCCGCTTGTGGAGACGGCTGTCTCAGCGATTGCCCCGGGTCGGAATTGGTTCGACTTGAACTTCTCCAGGGAGTAAGCGGCATCATTGCTGCCCCAGGAGAAGTAGCCCATGAGATTCTTCAAGCCGCCGATGAACTCATGCTCCTTGTCGAAGAAGCACACATAGCCCTTGCCGATTATGTCCCTGTGGGCCTCATCCATCGCCGCATTCATGGCGGCATAGCCGCCTGTCTCGCGGGCAGGAGTGCTGTCTATCAGAAACGTCCCTTTCGCCGGCTTTGCGGCGACAGATCTATCAACCAGCGCCTTGGCGTCCTGAAGCGTATAGCCGTCAAGCCTGGTCACCAGGTATATACCGAACTTCTTGTGAGAGAAAGGCTCCTTCTTCCCGAAGTAGGGGTTCGGCACCCCCTGCTGGAGACTGGTAATGTTGACATTCAGATCCATGGCAGCGAGTATGCTGTCAATTGACATGCTGAACTTCGGGCTTGGCTTAATGGGGATGCCCCGGGTGGTGACAATGTAATCTATGGGGAGCTTGGTCTTCTTCAAGTACGCCTTGACCGGCTTCTCCAGCAAGTCATAGTACTCGACACGGTTCGCAAAATACTCGGTCGTCGGACACTTGACATGCAGGACGTTCTTCGCTGGAATCTTGCGCTTGGCAACATAGTATGCGGCGATCTCCTTGGACTCAGGGCTGTTGTCATTTACCAGCACCAGGACGTTGCCCGGGCCGGCTGCGCATGATGACACACTAATCAGTAACCCGATGAGGCAAGCTAGACGCAGTTTCATTTCAGACTCCCTTTCAATATCTCTCGGCTTCGGATGACGTCGGCTGCCGATGCCTGACCATGAATCTCCAGGACCATTGTCGTCTCGGGTCTAACATACTCCATGATCTTCGTGAAGTCAATCTGACCCCGCCCCAGCGCCCGGTGGTCCGAGCCGCCGATGGCATCGTGCAGGTGTATCCCGATCAGCCGGTCGCCGTACTGCTTCAGATAGTCGTCGTGACCAGCAATGCCCAGGAACTCCATCGCATGCGCGTGGCCGGTATCATGCCAATAACCCAGCGCCGGGGAAGAAACGCTCTGGAATATGATTCCGAACTCCTCGAGCGAGGGGATCTCCCCGTAATAGTACCGGGTTTCCAGCCCCAGCTTGATCCCTGCCTGCTCGGCAAGGCGTGAAAGCTCATCCAAACTGGCGGTCACACTATGTATATACGTCTGACGGACGGCTGAGCGTTCCATCAAATCCTCGGCGACGATCTTTTCCGCATCCTCCCGGAATCCTGCCGCCATCAGTCTGAGCGCTTCTCGCTGCCGGTGCTCGCCGGGGATGATCCCTGCATGAATTACCACCGCCGATGCCCCGAGCCTCGCCGCCCACTCGATGGTCTGCCTGGTCTGATCCACCGCCTTCCGACGCTCGGAGTCGTTTGGCGAGGCGATTGGGATATTGACGGCAGCCTTCTCGCGAGGCATCCCTTTGGGCAATGGGCAGCAATTGTGGAGACTGCAGATCCTGATCTCGCCCTTATTGACCATCTGCTCGATCTCGCGGATCACGGGCTCGGTCACATGGACGTTCAGCTCCAGGGTGTCGAATCCCAGGTCGAGGAGTTCGCGAACCATCTTCCGGCCCGACTTATGTCTCAGCGCATTCCAGGCAGTGGAGATTCCGACGTTCACGGTATAAGGTTCGCTCGCGTTCTGGTGGATGTCCTTCATTTGACAAGGCGGGGGTCTGCCGGTATAATAGATCGTCAAGTTTACCCGATAATCCTATACGAAAAGGCAATGACGAGGAAGAGTACCCGTCGAGACCGGACTACAGAGAACCGGAGGAGCTGAGAACCGGAGTCCATGGACCGATGGGGAAAATCACCTCCGAGCCGGATGGGCGAAAGCATGGCCGAGTAGTCCTTCCCGGGCGCTCCCGTTACAGAGCCGGAGTATGCGGAACATTCCAAGTACTCTCAGAGGCCGGCGTCGCGAGGTGTCGGCGAATCAGGGTGGCATCACGAAAAATGAAAGCCTCTCGTCCCTGGACGGGAGGCTTTCATTTTGGGTTGTAGGTGTTAGGTTTTGGGTGTTAGGGAGCCCGGATACGGGAACGGTGTGGAGGTTAATCGTGTTCAAAGAGGTCAAAAGCAGTCTGAGTTTCCCGGAGATGGAGCACAGGATACTCGAATTCTGGGAGAAAGAGCGCATATTCGACAAGCTGCGGGAGAAGAACCGCGGACACATGCCCTGGTCGTTCATTGACGGCCCCATGACGGCGAACAACCCGATGGGGGTTCATCATGCCTGGGGGCGAACGTATAAGGACATCTTCCAGCGCTTCAAAGCCATGCAGGGATTCGAGCAGCGGTATCAGAACGGCTTCGACTGCCAGGGCCTCTGGGTGGAGGTCGAGGTCGAGAAGGACCTGGGCCTGAACTCCAAGCGCGAGATCGTGGAGTTCGGTCTGGACAAGTTCGCGGTCGCATGCCGGGAGCGCGTGGAGAAGTACTCCGCCATCCAGAGCGAGCAATCGAAACGGCTGGGCCAGTGGATGGACTGGGATCACTCGTACTACACGATGACCGACACGAACATCGAGTATATCTGGCATTTCCTGAAGAAGTGCCATGAGAACGGCTGGCTATACAAAGGCCACCGGGCAATGCCCTGGTGCGCTCGATGCGGCACGTCCCTCTCCCAGCATGAATTGATTGATTCCTACCGGGACATGACTCATCGGTCGGTCTACGTGAAACTCCCGATCCTCGACCGCGAGGGCGAGTTCATCCTCGTCTGGACGACCACTCCCTGGACGCTGACCGCGAATACCGCCCTCGCCGTTCATCCCGACCTCGATTATGCGAAGGTTCGGCAGAGGGACGGCATCCTCTACCTGTCCGC